>NZ_JRJZ01000031.1:0-4106 GCF_000800875.1 Cetobacterium sp. ZWU0022 | reverse complement strand
ATGGAAATATGGTACACCTCCAGAGGGAAATGCTAACTATGCTTGGCTACAACATATGGCACACCATTTATCACCAAATGGAACAGCTGGAATAGTTCTAGCAAATGGATCACTATCATCTAACACTTCAAATGAGGGAGAGATTAGAAAAAATATGATAGAGGATGATCTGGTTGATTGCGTTGTAGCTCTTCCTGATAAATTATTTTTAACTACTGGAATTCCAGCTTGTATATGGTTCTTAAATAGAAACAAAAGTAACCCTAAGCATAGAGAAAGAGATGGAGAGATTCTATTTATAGATGCTAGAAAAATGGGTGCTCTTGTAGAAAGAAGTTTAAGAGAGTTATCATCTGAAGATATTCAAAAGATAGCTGATACTTACCATATGTGGAGAGGTTCATATAAAGGTGAAGAAGAGTATGAAGATGTTCAAGGATTCTGTAAGAGTGCAACACTTGAAGAGGTAAAAGGTCATGAATATATATTAACTCCAGGAAGATATGTAGGAATAGAAGAGGCAGAGGATGATGGAATACCTTACGAGGAAAAGATGGCAGATCTAAGTGCAAAACTAGCTGAACAATTCCAAAAGAGTAGACACCTAGAAGAAGAGATAAGAGCTAATCTAGCTAAGTTAGGATTTGATATATAATGGTGGAGAATAAAGTAAATAATAGATTTTATATGGAAGAAATTTGTTTAAATATAACAGATGGGAAACATGGAAATTGTAAAGATGAACCTAATTCAGGTTATTTTTTTATCAGTGTGAAAGATATAAATAATGGAAAAATTAATTATGATAATGCTCGTCAAATTACAGAAAATGATTTTTTAGAAGTAGATAAAAGAACTAAGTTAGAAGATGAAGATATTTTGATAACTAATAGTGGAACTATTGGTAAAATGGTTTTTATAAAAAATAATAAAAAAGTTAGAAAAACGACATTTCAAAAAAGTGTAGCTATTATTAAACCAAATAAAGATAAAGTGAATTCTAAATATTTGTATTATGTGTTGAGTTCTAAAGTTAATAAATTAATAAACCTTTCAGGAGGTTCTGTTCAAAAAAATCTTTTATTAAAAGATTTAAGGAAATTAGAAATTGATTTACCACCACTAGAAACCCAAGAAAAGATAACCTCAATATTATCAGCTCTTGATGATAAAATAGAAATCAATAATGAAATGAATAAAACTCTTGAAGAGATGGCACAAACTCTTTTCAAAAGATGGTTTATAGATTTTGATTTCCCAAATGAGAATGGAGAGCCATATAGAAGTAGTGGTGGAAAAATGGTAGATAGTGAACTTGGAGAGATTCCAGAGGGATGGGAAGTAGGAAACTTTGAGAATATAGGAATAATTGCAAGCGGAGGAACACCTTCCAAATCTAATGAAGAATATTATACTAAAAATGGAATACCATGGATAACACCAAAAGATTTATCTTTAAATAAAAATAAATTCATAACAAAAGGAAGTTTAGATATAACAGAAAAAGGATTGGCTAAAAGTAGTACAAAACTTCTTCCAAAAGGAACAGTTTTATTTAGTTCAAGAGCTCCCATTGGATATTTGGCTATAGCTGAAGTAAACGTAACAACTAATCAAGGGTTTAAATCTATTATTCCTAATAATTCTGAAAACACTGAATTTATTTATCAATTGCTTAAAGAAATAACTCCTCATATAGAATCAATTGCGGGGGGTTCAACATTTAAAGAAATATCAAGTCAGGGAATGAAAAGTATAAATATTACAATTCCATCAGATTTAATTTTAAAAAAATATTTTGAAATTACAGAATCTTTTAATAAAAAAATTCAGAACTTAGAAAAAGAAATCCAATCTCTAACTGAAATAAGAGATACTCTTCTTCCTAAACTTATGAGTGGGGAGGTTGAGGTATAGATGAAATGTAGTTGTTGTGATGAAAAAATGATTAAAGTTTCTGATTTAGCTTTTGAAGAGATAGAGAATTTTTTAAATAATAATCCTTTAAAATCTTTAGACAGGTTAGAAAATGGTGATGGAGTTCTTGTTTATTATAGACAGGTAAGTCCTATTGATAAAAATCAATTCTATGGTAATAAGATTCAATTTAGGAAAGTGGAAAAAGTAGAAAATAATAAGTTAAAGTTATCTGGATTTAAGAATCTCTTTTCTTTAGATAATCCAACTGTTATATATAAAGAGAGTCTTCTATATACTTTAGTTCCTATGGAGAAAAAATATTTAAAAGTTTTAAAAGATGGATTTGAAAAATTAGGAAGTAATTACTCAGGAACTAAATTAAATAATATTCTGAAAAAAAGTTTTATGTTAGAAGAGTTTAGAAGCAAATATGATGACTGTATTTATGAAGATGATGATGGTTCAGAGATTATAGATATAGATTACTCAGGTGAAGATTTTCCATTTTAAAAATGAGGTGAAAAAATTAAAATGACGCTAAAAGATATTCGATATGAAATCATAAAAGAGTATGATACCCCAGTGGAAAAGAGAATAGAAAACTGGGAAGTTGGAATAGGGTTAAATGAGGTAGATGGATTAACTCCATCCTCTTATCTTATCCAACTTACAAAAGAATCTATAGAAGGAAAAAAGACCTTTGATGAAATAGAGAAGGATTTAAAAAATTATTACAGTAAACAGGATAAAAATTCTATCAATTATTCTGAAATGGAGTGTGACATAGTCTCTACAAGAATTGCAAAACTTCTAGAAGATAGAGCTTTTGTTTTTAGTCCTATTCAACTGAAGAGTATTCATAGAAAACTTTTTTCTGAACTTCTACTAGATGAAAGAGATAACAGCATTGGAGAATACAGAAAATACAATATCTCTAAAAAAGAACCAGTTTTAAATGGTGATACTGTTATATATGGAGAGTACACTACAATAGATGAGTTTCTGAAATATGATTTTGAAAATGAAAGCAGTAAAAATTATTCAGAAATGAGTTTAGATAAGCAGATTAAAAGTTTAGCTCGATTTACATCTGCAATATGGCAGATACACCCTTTTATAGAAGGAAATACTCGAACTGTTGCAGTTTTCATTCAGAAATATCTTTTAAGTATGGGCTATATTGTAAATAATGATCTTTTCAGAGAAAATTCAATGTATTTCAGAAACTCTTTGGTGGCTTTAAATTACAGCAATATTCCCAAAAAAATATCTCCTAATTTTACATATTTAGAAGAGTTTTTTTTGAAGCTTTTATACAGCAAAGACATTGAATTAAAAGAGATAAAAATTTTTGAATAAATCAAAATAATTTAGGGGGCATAGCAATGAATTTTACAGAGGATGAATTAGAAGTAGCCTATCTTGAAATATTAGAAGATTTGGGATGGGAATGTATTGATGGTAGAAAATTAGAGAGAGATGACTATCATTCAGTAATACTAGAAGATAATTTAAGAACAGCAGTTTATAACATAAATAAAGATATGCCAACCTCTACTAAAGAGGAAGCTATTAGAAAAGTAATACTACTTTCACATCCTAACTTGATTAAGAGTAATGAAGAGTTTCATAATATGCTAGTCAATGGAGTGGATGTAGGAGAGTATAAAGACAAGGATGGGAACAAACGTTCTGGTGGAAAAATATATTTAATAGATTTTAAAAATATTAAAAAAAATGAGTTTCAAGCAATAAATCAATTTACAATAGTGGGAAAATCTAGACGTAGACCAGATATAATACTATTTATCAATGGATTACCTCTTGTAGTTATAGAGTTAAAATCTCTAAGTAATGATAATGTAGGTATAAAAGAAGCATATACTCAAATTGAAAGATATAAATATGAGATTGGGAATCTTTTTAAATATAACTCTTTTATCATTATAAGTGATGGAGTTAATGCAAAAGCTGGAACGATATCATCAAATGAAGAGAGATTTATGAGCTTTAGAAGTATAGATGGGGTTACAATAGCCGATACAAACTCTTTAATGATGGAAGTTTTAACTCGTGGAATGCTATCTAAGGAAAGAGTATTAGAGTTAACTCATGATTATATCCTATTTCTTCAAAGTAAAAATGAAAAGATAAAGATATTAGCTCAGTATCACCAGTTCTTTGCC
>NZ_JRJZ01000189.1:0-494 GCF_000800875.1 Cetobacterium sp. ZWU0022 | reverse complement strand
CAGAACCAATAATCGCTTCCATCTTTGTGATATCTTTTTTAGTACGTTCAACAGTCTCTTTCTCTTGGCCTTCCATGATCTCTTCAAACTCACCATCAATTCTTGATAAATCTGGGAATCCCATGTCCAATTTAACAAATCTATTTTCATAGTAGATTTTAACAGTAGCTCCATCTTCAACAGCTCTACTCATATCGTAAGTATCTATGTAGTTACCAAATACAGCAGTTGTAGATTTATCATCAAAATCTATGGGCGTTCCTGTAAATCCAATATAATTTGCATTGGGAAGTGCATCACGAATATGTTTAGCGTACCCGTATTTACTATTTCCATCTGCATCCATTTTAGCATCTAAACCATACTGCGATCTATGAGCTTCATCAGCTATAATATATATGTCATTTCTAGTACTAATAGCCTCTACAATCTCACCAGCTTTAGGAGCAAACTTCTGTATTGTAGAGAATATTATTCCACCACTACTTACATTT
>NZ_JRJZ01000176.1:0-332 GCF_000800875.1 Cetobacterium sp. ZWU0022 | reverse complement strand
CTTTAGGAGCAAACTTCTGTATTGTAGAGAATATTATTCCACCACTACTTACATTTAGTAATTCTTTTAATCTATCTTTATCGTCTGCTTGTTTTGGTGTCTCTATTAGATAACTTTGAGCTTTTGAGAAAGTTCCGAAAAGTTGATTATCCAAATCATTTCTATCAGTTAAAACTATAACTGTTGGATTATTAAACTTTTTCATAAGTTGTCCCGTATAAAATGTCATAGTTAGAGATTTTCCACTACCTTGAGTATGCCAAACAACACCAATTTTTCCATCATTGCTACGAGCATCTGCTGTCTTTTCCAGTGCTTTTTTTATGGCAAAG
>NZ_JRJZ01000085.1:0-38097 GCF_000800875.1 Cetobacterium sp. ZWU0022 | reverse complement strand
GCCTAGATAGCTCAGTTGGCTAGAGCACCCGGTTCATACCCGGGCGGTCGAAGGTTCGAATCCTTTTCTAGGCACCATTTAGAAGCTTAAACACTCTTAATGAGTGTTTTTTTTATTTATAATATCCTTTTAAAAAAAAGGTCACCCTAAAGGTGACCTTTTTTTATCTATCATATTTCATAAATTTCAAAATTTGTATTATTAACGTTGGAACAAACGCCAATACTGTCATTTCCAAGAAATTCATAAGAGTTAAATCTGATACTGCAAACATATCGTGGAAAGCTGGAATAATCAATACACTGTATAAGAAAGCTGTTCCTAATAAAAACGCATATACACTAAACATATTCTTTGTTAAACCCAGTCTAAGAATCGATCCATTTCCTCTACAATTAAATCCATGGAACAATCTACCCAAACACAATGTTGAAAATGCCATTGTACTTCCCAATCCAGCATCCCCTTTAACAAACCCTAAATAAAAAGCAATCATTGTTACAATTGCAATTAATGCTCCCTCCATCAAAATTCTACTTGATAATTGTTTATCTAACAACGGAGCTCCCGCTTCTCTTGGTTTTTCATCCAAAACATTTCCCTGTGATGGCTCCATACCGATTGCTATCGCAGGTAAACTATCAGTTAAAAGATTTATAAATAAAAGATGTACCGGAGCAAATATTACTGGCAATCCCATTAATGAAGCATAAAATACCGCCAATATTCCAGCTGTATTCCCAGACAATAAAAATCTTATTGAGTTTTTTATATTTGCATAAAGATTTCTTCCAGTTACAACCGACTTCACTATAGTTGAAAAATTATCATCAGTTAATATCATCGAAGCAGCATCTTTAGAAACCTCTGTTCCTGTTATTCCCATTGCTATTCCTACATCTGCCTTTTTTAAAGCCGGCGCATCATTTACACCATCTCCTGTCATAGCACAAATTTTCCCTAACTTCTGCCAAGCTGAGACTATTCTTATCTTATGTTCCGGTGATACTCTTGCATATACAGAGATTCTTTCAACATGTTGCAATAACTCTTCATCTGTCATTTGTTCAACTTCTGCTCCATTTAAAGTTTCATCTCCATCTTTATAAATACCAATCTCTTTTGCTATCGCTTTAGCTGTAACTTTATAATCACCTGTTATCATAACAGGTTTTATTCCTGCTCTAATACAATTTTGAACAGCAACTTTAGATTCTTCTCTTGGTGGATCAATCATACTTATCAAACCGATAAAGATAAACTCATTTTCATCTTCAAATTCTAATTCACGATCGACACCAATCTCTTTCATTCCAAAAGCTAAAACTCTAAGTCCTGATTCAGCAAATTTTACATTTGCTCTTTTTATATCCTCTATATCTTTTGTTTCTACTAATTCTATCTCACCATCTTCTCTCAATATATACTTAGCTTTATCAATTATAATATCTGGAGCTCCTTTTGTTATTAGATAATCTCTCTCCTCTATTCTATTTAAAGTACTCATCATTTTTCTATCAGAATCAAACGGCAACTCTTTCAATCTTAAATACTCTTTTCTAACCTCTGTTTCTATCATATTATATTTATGCCCTATATTAACAAGCGCAATCTCCGTTGGGTCCCCAATCTCTTGACCATTTACATTTACAGCATCACTACAAAGTATGGCCGCTCTTAATAATCCCATTTCAATCTTAGAATCTATCTTTATACTCTCCGCATCCACCACTTTTCCATCTACAAATAAGTTTTTTACAGTCATTTTATTTTGAGTAAGAGTCCCTGTTTTATCAGAGCAGATTACAGAAACACACCCTAAAGATTCAACTGAATGTAATTTTTTTATAATTGCATTCTCTTTTGCCATCTTTTGAGTTCCTATCGCTAAAACTATCGTTACAATCGAACCAAGAGCTTCAGGAATGGCTGCTACTGCTAGTGCTACTGCAAACATCAACGAGTCAAGTATATTTATACCCCTTGCAATACTCATAAAAAATACAACAATGCAAAGTACTATTATGGCTATTGATAGTTTGTGACCAAATTTTTCTAAAGATTTCTGTAACGGTGTCGTTGCATCCTCTGTCTCATCTAGCAAAGCCGCAATTTTTCCCAGTTCAGTTTTCATTCCTATCGATGTTACCACTAACTTCGCTCTACCATAAGTTACTAAACTTCCTGAAAAAACCATATTTTTTTGATCACCTACAGTTAGATTTCCCTCATCTAATACTTCAGATATCTTCTCAACACTTTCAGATTCCCCAGTTAAAGAGCTCTCATTTACCATAAGCGAATATGATTCTAATATCCTAGCATCACTTGGAACAACATCTCCGGCTTCTATAAGAACAATATCACCAGGTAACAACTCGCTTGAATCAATCTCTTGCTTTTGTCCATCTCTTATAACCTTCGCTTTTGGAGAGGACATCTTTTTTAAACTTTCTAATGATTTTTCAGCTTTCATATGCTGAACTGTTCCCAAAATCGCATTCATTGTTATAACCGCTAAAATAACTATCGTACTCTCTTTATTTCCTGAAATAAAAGATATTGCCGCTGCTACTAAAAGAATAATGACTAAAAAATCTTTAAATTGCTCTAAAAAAACTATAAACGCACCTTTTTTCTCTTTACTGTTTAATTCGTTACTTCCATATTCCTCTCTTAATTTTTCTAAATCTTTGACTTTCAATCCTTGCTCAGATGTATCAAAATATCCCATTATCTCATCTTTACTTTTAGAATAAAACTCTCTCATAAAAACCCTCCTTCAAACTCTTATATTTTAAATTATTTTACTAACTACGATTCTATTTTCATTTTAAAAATAAAAAAAAGACTTTCAGTGTAGGTTAAAACCTACACTAAAAGTCTTGTCACCATTTTTAGGTGTATAATACCAGATTTTTGCAATCGAGATGTTGATATTATACTTTTGACTACTCCCTTTGAGTATATTTTTAAATTATTCTTTTCTCAAGTGTATACTTTTTCAAAAGTTTTGTCAACAGATTTATATTTGAGCGATATCAAATATATCTAAATCCATCTTATCTACATTTAACTCTTGAACTTTTATTATCGCATTTAATGTATCTATTGAAGTTAGCACCTCTACACCATATTCAATCGCTGTTCTTCTTATTTTGAATCCATCTCTTTGAGCGTCGTTTGCTTTCGTTGGTGTATTGATTAATAAATCTACTTCTCTATTTTTTAGTAAATCTAAGATATTAGGAGACTCTTCATTTATTTTTCTTACTGCTGTTGCTTCAATTCCATTTTCAGCAAGATATTTTTGAGTTCCTTCCGTTGCAAACAATTGACATCCTAAATCTTTTAATGATTTTGCAACCGGTAAGAATTCATCTTTATCCTTATCTCTTATTGTTAGAAGAACTTTTCTATTTCTTACGTTTTGAACTCTTCCTCCTCCTAAAAGACCTTTAAAGATTGCTTCATCCGCTGTATGTCCAACTCCTAAAACCTCTCCTGTAGACTTCATCTCTGGTCCTAACGAAACTTCTACTCCTGATAATTTTTCTGTCGAGAACACAGGTACTTTAACTGCAACAACTGATGGTTTTTTATAGATTCCAGTTCCAAAACTTAAATTTTTCAACTTTTCTCCCATAATTACTTTTGTTGCTATATCAATTACAGGTACACCTGATATTTTTGCTATATAAGGAACTGTTCTTGAAGATCTTGGGTTAACCTCTATCACATACAACTCATTTTCATAAGCTATAAACTGAATATTCATCATACCTTTAATTTTTAGCTCTTTAGCTATTTTTCTAGTAATCTCCTCAATTTTTTGCTCTGTTCCCTCATATAAATTTTGCGGAGGATATATTGTTATTGAGTCTCCAGAGTGAATCCCAGCTCTCTCTAAATGTTCCATAACCCCTGGTATTAAAATGTCGTCTCCATCACAGATAGCATCTACTTCTACTTCGATTCCATTTAAATATTTATCTATCAGCACTGGATTTTCAGGATCTCTTTCAAATGAAGCTTTTAAATAGTTAACAAGGTTGTATTCATCATGACAAATTTCCATCCCTTGTCCACCTAAAACGTAAGATGGTCTTACTAAAACTGGGTATTGAACTTCTGCAGCTATCTTCTTTCCTGCTTCTACTTCCCATACAGCTCTTCCTTTAGGTCTCTTTATATCTAACTTCTCCATTATATCTTCAAACTTTTCTCTATCCTCTGCTGCATCTACCATCTCAGCTGAAGTTCCTAAAATTGTAACTCCTCTATCTCTAAGGTCATTCGCTAATTTTATTGCTGTTTGTCCTCCGAATTGAATAATTACTCCTGCAGGTTTCTCTTTATCGATTATATTCATAACATCTTCCGTTACTAATGGCTCAAAGTATAATCTATCTGCTGTTGAGAAGTCTGTTGAAACTGTTTCAGGGTTATTATTTATAATGATACTTTCAATTCCCATATTTCTTAAAGTTTTTATCGAATGAACTGTACAGTAGTCAAATTCAATTCCTTGTCCTATTCTAATCGGTCCCGATCCAATAACTATTACTTTCTTGTTATCAGTTACATCAACTTCATCAAATTGATCATAAGTTGAGTAGAAGTATGATGAATCTGCTGCGAACTCTCCAGCACACGTATCAACCATTTTATACACTGGTTTTATTCCATAATCTCTTCTCTTTCTAGCTATATCCTGCTCAGTCACATTTAGTAGTTGAGCTATTCCTTTATCTGAGAATCCTTTTTTCTTTGCATTTTTCAAGAACTTTTCATCTAAATCTTTAAGTTCCATCTTTTTCATTAACTCTTCTTGTCTTACAAGCCACTCTAACTTTTCCATAAAGAATTTATCAATTCCAGTTAGTTTTTGTAATTTCTCTTTTACATATCCTCTTCTTAACATCTCTGCAACAACGAATATTCTTTCATCATCTGGTCTTACAACAACCTCTTTTAATTCCTCCATAGACATCTTTTCAACAACTGGATGCTCTAAGTTATATCTTCCAATCTCTAGAGATCTTAATCCCTTTAGGAAAGCTGCTTCAAAGTTATTTCCGATAGCCATAACCTCACCAGTTGCCATCATTTTTGTTCCCAATCTCTTATTAGCCTTCTTAAATTTATCAAATGGCCACTTTGGAATCTTCACAACAATATAGTCTAATGCTGGTTCGAAACATGCGAATGTTTTTCCAGTAACTTCATTTACAACTTCATCTAACGTATATCCTAAAGATAATCTTGTAGCAACTCTAGCTATTGGATAACCTGTAGCTTTTGAAGCTAGTGCTGATGATCTTGAAACTCTTGGGTTGATCTCTATAATTGCATATTCGAATGATTTTGGGTGTAGAGCAAACTGTACATTACATCCTCCTACAACTCCAATTTCGTTTATTATCTTTAATGCTGAAGTTCTTAGCATTTGATACTCTCTATCTGATAGAGTTTGTGATGGTGCCACAACTATAGAATCTCCAGTATGTATTCCAACTGGATCTATATTTTCCATATTACAAACTGTAATACAGTTTCCATCCTTATCTCTAATTACTTCGTACTCAACCTCTTTCCAACCTAAGATTGATTTTTCAATTAAAACTTGTCCAACTCTTGACAGTTTTAATCCTTTTAATAGAATATCTTCTAACTCTTGAGGATTATCTGCAATTCCCCCTCCAGTTCCTCCAAGAGTATAAGCCGGTCTTACAACAACTGGATATCCAATCTCTCTAGCTACTCTAAATCCTGTCTCTAGATCTTCAACTATTCTACTTTCAATAGTTGGTTCTCCAATTTTGTCCATAGCTTCTCTAAATAACTCTCTGTCTTCTCCTCTTTTTATAGATTCAACAGTTGTTCCGATAACTCTCACTCCATATTTTTCAAGGATTCCTTTATCGTTTAATTCAACAGCCATATTTAACGCTGTTTGTCCCCCCATTCCAGCTAATATTGAGTCCGGTCTCTCTTTAGCGATTACCTTCTCAACAAACTCTGCTGTAATTGGCTCTATATATATTCTGTCTGCAACAGCTTTATCAGTCATTATTGTCGCTGGGTTTGAGTTTATTAGTACAACTTCAATTCCCTCTTTTTTCAATGTTTCACACGCTTGTGTTCCCGAATAGTCAAACTCTGCTGCTTGTCCTATTATGATTGGTCCTGATCCTATTACTAGTGTCTTTTTTATCGATTTATCTAACATTTATATACGCCTCCTGAAAACTCTACTAAAAATCTTAAAATTTTATCCCTCTATTACTGCTAAGAAATCATCAAATAAATATTCTGAATCAGCTGGTCCTGGCCATGCCTCTGGATGATATTGAACACACAGTATTCTGTGTTCTTCACTTCTCATTCCTTCAATTGAGTTATCATTTAAGTTTATATGTGTAACTTTCATTGAATCAGGAACTTTATCTACAACATATCCGTGATTTTGAGAAGTTATAAATATTCTATTCTTCTCTAAGTCTTTTACTGGATGATTACATCCTCTATGTCCATATTTTAATTTTTTTGTAGTCCCACCTAAAGCCCAAGCTAACAGTTGATGTCCTAAACATATTCCAACAATTGGTAATTTCCCTACTAATTTTTTGATTTCATTAATAACACCAGTTAATTCTGCAGGATCCCCTGGTCCATTCGATAAGAACACTGCGTCTAAATCATGAGATAATAGCTCTTCAGCTGTCACATTCCAAGGGAAAACGATTTGGTGAACTCCTCTTGCCTCGAAAGATCTAAGTATATTCTTTTTAACTCCAAAATCAATTACCCCAATTCTTTTTCCTGGTCCCGGAATCTCATACTTCTCTTTAGTACTAACTTGCTCTACTGCATCTTTATTACTAAACTTAGCAAAATGCTCATCAATCTCTTTTTGAGTTAAATCCTTTGATGTTATTAGAGCCTTCATAGCTCCCTCTTCTCTTATGATTTTAGTAAGATGTCTTGTATCTACTCCTTTAAATCCAACAACTTTATATTGTCTTAGGAAACCATCTAAAGTCATCTCACATCTGAAGTTATTTGGAAGTTTTGCATCCTCTTTGATGATAAACCCCTTTAATTTGATTCCGTTTGATTCCATATCCTCTAAATTAATTCCGTAGTTTCCTACCATCGGATAAGTCATAACAACAATCTGTCCATAGTATGATGGATCTGTTAGTAATTCTTGGTAACCTGTCATTCCCGTGTTAAAAACAAGTTCTCCTACACTTTCACCTAGCTCTCCAAAAATTTTTCCATCGAAACTCATTCCGTTTTCAAGAATTAACTTCCCCTTCATTTTTTACCTCCTAAATTTTTTGCATAAAAAAAGGAATATGAAAATCATATTCCTTGTCTATATTAATATTAAAATTAAAAACTAAAAAATTAAAAAATATAAATAAATTATTAGAAAATGAAATAAATAAATCTAAAAATAACAAATAGTTTTTCTGTTTCTGTCTAACTCTTGTGTCATTTTTGTAAACCATATTTCACCCTCCTTTTTTTTGCTCTGAGAAAAAGTATATACTAAAATTAAAAACTTGTCAATTTTTATTTTTTTACTCTTGATATATTGCCGTTTACGTTGTAATATTACTACTGAAAATTCTATTCAAAAAAGCAGGAGGTTTTTTATGGATTATAAAATCATTACAAATAACAATAAAGTTTTTAATTTCTTCAAAGAAACAGATAATGTAATTTACTTAGAGAACCACAATATCAACCAAGTATTGAATTACATAGAACAAAAATGTCTTGAAGGTCATAGGCTTCTAAGTGATCCTATTCTATATAATTTAGAAAATCAAGACAATCCTTTTAAATCAATACTAATAACAAATAAACAAATTGAAGATAACTCTCACTCTATTAAAATTATTCTTGGAGTTTTAGATATTGTTAAAAAAGTTAGTTTCACTCCTAAAGAAGAGCAGTCAGACATATCTTTAGAAGAATTTAGGTTTGTTGATTTGAACCTAATCAGAGATAGCATCTCTAAAATAAATTTACTTTAATTTCACTTATTTTTGGATAGGTCATTTACCTATCCTTTTTTTATTTTTTTATATAATTTTAATTTAGATTATTGTATAATAAAGTAAACTATATTTGGAGGAATTATAATGGAGTTGATTATTTTAACTGGACTTAGTGGCTCTGGAAAGTCAACAGGTTTAAAAACTTTAGAGGATCTAGGATTTTTCACAATGGACAATATCCCTTTCAGATTTGCCGGATTGATTTTAAAAGACCTACAAACTTCTAGTAAAGATAGTAGCGTTAAAAGAATAGCCCTGGGTCTTGATATCAGAACAATAATTGACGCAAACGATTTTGATACTTTTTTTAATGAGATTGATAATCTTGAAATTGACTATAAAATAATATTTCTAGAAGCTTCAACTCAATCTATATTGAACAGATACAATCTTACAAGAAGGAAACACCCCTTGACTAAGGATACTCTACTACAAAGTATTGAAGATGAAATATATCTTATGGAAGATATCAAAGATAAAGCCAATATGATTGTCGATACGAGCTTTTTAACCGCTAAGGAGTTATCTAGAAAAATAGAGATGGCTGTAGCTTCTTTCTCTAAAAATATTTTATTAAATATACATCTTCAGTCATTCGGATTTAAACATGGTGTCCCTATCGATGCAGATATGATTTTTGATGTAAGAACTTTGCCTAATCCGTATTATCTAGAAAATTTACGAGAAAAAACAGGATTTAACGATGATGTCTATGATTACGTTATGAGCTTTGAATCCGCACAAGCTTTATACTCTAAAATTTTAGATTTAATAACTTTCCTTATCCCCGGATATATCAAAGATGAGAAAAGGCATCTTACCATAGGCATTGGATGCAGCGGTGGAAAACATCGTTCTGTCTCTTTTGTTAGAAGGCTTCAAAAAGATTTAAACAGTTTAGATGATATCAATATTTACTCTATACATAGAGAGAAAGAGAGAGGAAATTGGTAAGCTTATGATTACTGTTTTTAATAAAGAGATTCCTAGCAATCCTGGAGTATACTTAATGAAAAACAACTCTAAAATTATATATGTCGGAAAAGCTAAAAATCTTTCAAAAAGAGTTAATTCTTACTTCAATAGAGATCACTCTGATGAAAAAACTAAAGAGCTTGTTAAAAATATCGACGATATCGATTTTATTATTTGTAACTCTGAAATCGATGCTTTAATTTTAGAAAATAATTTGATAAAAAAATATTCTCCGAAATATAATATAAATTTAAAAGATGAAAAAACTTATCCCTATATTTTAATTACTGATGAACGATTCCCTAAGATTTCAATCATTAGAACTACTAAAAAATTAAATCAAAATCTAGGTGATTATTTTGG
Organism: Cetobacterium sp. ZWU0022; assembly: GCF_000800875.1. Classification (NCBI taxonomy): domain Bacteria; kingdom Fusobacteriati; phylum Fusobacteriota; class Fusobacteriia; order Fusobacteriales; family Fusobacteriaceae; genus Cetobacterium; species Cetobacterium sp. ZWU0022. Next base: position 28,684 of record NZ_JRJZ01000085.1, on the reverse strand, counting down.
CCCATTTCCCTTTGGAGCTTGGAATTTAAAATCTACTATTTCCAAACTTTATAAAATTAGAGATTGCAATAGAGATATGGAAAAAATATATCCTAGACCCTGTCTTAAATTTTATATGAACCTTTGTAGCGGACCTTGTAAATATAAAAATATTTTAAATGAATATAGCGAAAATATTTCTGATGCGAAGGAAATTTTAAAAGGAAACACAACATCAATAATTCAAAAACTAGAAAAAAATATGACCTCTGCTGCTGAAAATATGGAATTTGAAAAAGCTATTATGTTCAGAGAACAAAAAAAAGAGATTGAAAACAACATACAAAAACAAGTAACAGAGGCTACTTCATCTATTGATGAGGACATCTTTACACTTATTCTAGAAGACAATAAAGTTTTTCTTTGTGTTTTAAACGTTAGAGAAGGAAAAATCTTAGGAAAAAACTTTCACTCTATAAATTTAGAAAATACTATTTTTGATGATATTATTGAAGATACTATTATGAGTTATTACTCTAAGTATCCTATTCCCAAAAATATAATTTTCGAAGATTCTATGGCTAACCTTGAAAAAGATATAACTTTTATCTTTGAAGCTATTTCTAAACATAAAGTATCTCTATTTTTCCCTAAAATAAAGTCTCGTAGAAGAGAACTCTTAGAAATGGGGATTTTAAATCTAAAAAAAGATATCGAGAATTTTTACAATAAAAAAACTATTGTTGAAAAAGGATTGAGTGATTTATATACGAAACTTAATCTCAAACGATTCCCATTTAAAATAGAATGTTTTGATATATCAAATATCCAAGGTAAAGATGCCGTTGCTTCTATGAGTGTCAGTGTCGAAGGAAAAAAAGCAAAAAAACTTTATCGAAAATTTAAAATTACAACTAAAGATACCCCCGATGATTTCGCTATGATGAGAGAGGTTATTGAAAGGCGTTACTCTAAATTACCTGTCGAAGAATTTCCAGATGCTATTTTAATAGATGGTGGTCTTGGCCAGATTAATGCTGTCGGACAAATTCTTGAAGATATCGGAAAAGGAGGAATTTCTGAACTTTTAAGTATTGCCAAAAAAGAAGAGGAAATTTATAAATATACAGAAAATACTCCATATATATTTTTGAAAAGTGATGAAGCTTTAAAAATTCTACAAAGAGTCAGGGATGAAGCTCATAGATTTGGAGTTACTTATCATCGATTACTACGAAATAAAAGGGTAATATCTAGTCAGTTAGATAACATCCCTGGTATTGGACCAAAAAGAAAAGAGATTCTTTTAAAAACTTTTGGTTCGGTAAAACAAATTCAAAATGCAACTTTAGAGGAATTAGAAAAAGTTATTCCTAAACAGCTAGCCTTAAAAATAAAGGAGATGATTTAACATTATGAAAAAAATTCTTTTGCTTTTTTCTTTAATTACACTTGTTGGTTGTTCACAATTTTCTGCTAGAAAAGATCAAAGCCAACACATCACATTCAACAACTCTATTTCTAGAGGGAAATACAATTTTAATTTAATCTCTTTAGAATATCCAAATAATTATAACGGTAAAATTGATTTCTTAAAAAACCTAAATAATAGTTTAACTAATCTTAACAGCGTTCAAAAAAATAACCTTAATCTACTTATTACAAAAGAGATGGATACAGACTTTAGTTCTCTTATAGAGACTGGTTGGTTTGACAAAGAGATTATTGGAATGAAAATTGTAGAAGATTTGAGTACAGAGGAAAAAGCTTTTTTAAATGATTTTAGTATTGAAGTTCCTGAAAATGCTGGTATAACACAAAAATTATTAAATAGACAATATTTTTTATTACTAAAACTAACAGATAATGAATCACTTTACAACTCGTCTTACCTTTATACAGAACTTGATAAAAGTTTATTAATGGAAGATATTTTATTGAGCAGAAAATCAATTGTTGATAACATCAACTCAATTAAGAAAAACTTTGTTTATTCTGATTGGACAGAAAATGATAAAAAAGCTGTCTATATAAAAAATGCAAATCAAGATATTAACTCTTTAGAAGACAAAAGTATTATCTTTAAAAATTCTGATGTTAATTCTGGATTTAAAGTTTTTCCTAACTCATTGGTTTTATTCTTAGGAAATAGCCATAAATATTTATCAACTGATGACTATGAACTTACCTCTAATTTGGTACTAGTGAAATCTTTCGATGAGTTAAAAAATCTTACTAATGACTCAAACTCAGTTTCTAACCTTTTATCTTGGAAGAGAAAAGATTGGACGAAAAATGATACTACAGAATCTCTTGAAAATAGATTCTCTACATGGGAGGGTAAGTAATTGATTATCTACTTCTCTTTTATTATTCTATTTTTTATTTTCTTTTTAATCTTGAAGAAAATTGAAAAGAAAAACTTTGAAGAAACAAGTAAAATTTTAAAAAGTTTTATAAGTAAAGAGTTCCTTACTGATATATCTGAAGATTTAAAAAATGACTACGAAAGAGCTACTACAGCTATTACAAAACAAGACTTAGAGCTTGATAATTCTATCGAAGAGTTACGGGAATATAAGAAGGAACTTGAAGTTACTTATGAATCTTTACTTACAAAATCAAAACAACTTGAATACAGTAATCAAGTTCTAGAGCAAAGAGTTGCTAGTTTATCAAATATCAATTCATTATCAAGAACAGTTTTGTCTATAATGGAGTTAGATAAAATAATCTCTACTATTCTTGACGCTTATTTTGTTCTAACAGGAGCTAAAAGAATCTCCCTTTACTTATGGGAAGGAGGACGTCTTTTAAACAAAAGAATTAAAGGTGATATTCACTTCAAAGGAGAACTGAGTTATCCTGAAGAGGTTTTATCTCAATTTACTCGTAAAGACTATAAAAAAGTTTATAACGAGATTTTAAAAGGTTTCTCTATTACACCAGATGAAAAAATAATTGCATCCCCTCTTACTGTAAAAGGAAAAGAGCTTGGAGTTATCTTTATAATAGAGGACAAATCTAAACTTATAAAAAGCGACGAAGAGACAATCTCTGCACTAACTATACAAGTTGCGATTGCAATAAATAATGCTCAAATATACTCTGATTTAGTTGTTAAGGAAAGAATGTCACAAGAACTTGAAGTTGCTTCTAGAATTCAAAAAAGAATAATCCCTAAAAAGATTAAAAATGTTTTAGGATTAGATGTAGCTACTTTCTTTGAACCTGCTAAAGAGATTGGAGGAGATTACTATGATTACTCTCTTCTAAATGAAAAAACTTTTAGTATTACTATTGCTGATGTAAGTGGAAAAGGAGTTCCTGCTGCTTTCCTTATGGCACTAGGTCGTTCAGTATTAAAAACACTTGAACTTCAAGGTGAGGAACCTTGCTGTAATGTTAAAAAACTCAATAAACTTATCTATCCTGATATAACTGAAGATATGTTTATAACTATGATGCATAGCAAATACGATTACGATAGCAAAATCTTAACTTATTCAAACGCTGGACACAATCCGCTTGTTGTTTACAACAGTACTACTGGTCTTATTGAAACTCATTCTGTTAAAGGTGTTGCTATAGGATTTTTAGATGATTACAACTATAAACAAGGAGAAATAAAATTAAATATTGGCGATATTGTTATCTATTATACAGATGGAATTAGTGAAGCAGAAAACACTAATAAAGAGCTATTTGGAATAGATAGATTAAAAGATGTCTTACTTCAAAGTTCATCTCTTTCAGCTAAAGAAATAAAACAGAAGTTACTATCTGAAGTTAACAACTTCCAGAATGGTTGTGAACAAAATGATGATATCACATTCGTTGTAATTAAAAGAGAGGAATAAAAAAAGTTGACTACTTTTATATAACATAATATAATTTTAAAAGGTTATTTTTTACAACGTAATATTGAAATAAATTTAGGGAGGATTCTAAGTGAATAATTATATCTTAGAAATGCAACACATCAGAAAAACTTTCTTAGATGGAAAAGTTATCGCAAATGACGATATCACTTTAAAAATCTTAAAAGGTGAAAAACACGCTATTGTTGGTGAAAATGGAGCAGGTAAGTCAACACTTATGAAAATGTTAAATGGTCTTTATACTCCAACTTCTGGTAAAATATTTTACCACGGGAAGGAAGTACAAATAGATTCACCTAGTAAAGCTGCTGAGTTAGGAATTGGAATGGTTTATCAACATTTTATGCTTGTTCCAACTTTAACTGTTGCTGAAAATATGATTTTAGGTGTTGAGCCTAAAAAAGGTCTATCTTTAGATATTAACAAAGCTAGACAAGATGTTATCGAGGTTTCAAAAAAATATGGATTAGCTATAGATCCAGATGCTTTAGTATCTGATCTTTCTATCGGAATGCAACAAAGAGTAGAAATTTTAAAGATTCTTTTCAAAGGTGCAAACCTTTTAGTTTTCGATGAACCTACAGCTGTTTTAACTCCACAAGAGATTAAAGAGCTTTACAAAATCATGGACAACTTAATTGCCGAAGGAAAAACTATTATCTTTATCTCTCATAAACTACAAGAAGTTCTTGATATCTCTAATAACATAACAGTTATTAGAAGAGGAGCAGATATTGCTAATTTTGCTACTGTGGATGCCACAAAGGAAAAAATTGCTAACGCAATGGTTGGAAGAGCTGTACTATTCACAACAGAGAGACCTGAAGTTGAGATTGGGGAAACTGTTTTATCTGTAAAGAATGTTAGCGTTAAAGATCATCTTGGAGTTATGAAAGTTGAAAATGCTTCATTCCAAATCAGAAAAGGTGAAGTACTTGGTATTGCCGGTGTTGAAGGAAGTGGGCAAACTGAACTTGTTGAAGCTTTAACTGGATTGAGAGAAACTTGTTCAGGTGAAATGATTCTTGACAATGTTATTTTAAAAAGAAAAACTCCTAGAAAAATATCTTTACTTGGATTGGCTCATATTCCTGAAGATAGACATAAAAGAGCTGCTATTTCACAATTTAGTGTTATGGAAAACTTCGCTCTTGGTCTTGAAAGAGATGAGTATTCAAAATTTGGTCTTCTTAATTTCTTCAAATTAAGAAAAGATGCTGAAATGTTTATGGAAAAGTATGATGTTAGACCTAGAAGTGTCGATACTGCTTTTGGTAGACTATCTGGAGGAAATCAACAAAAGATTATCGTTGCTAGAGAGTTAGAAAAGAAAAACAACAATCTTATTATAGCTGGTCAACCTACTAGAGGAGTTGATATCGGAGCTATTGAATCAATACATAAACTTATCCTTAATGAAAAAGAAAAAGGAAAAGCTGTTATGGTTGTTTCATCAGAACTATCTGAGATTTTAAATCTTTCAGATAAAATTGCAGTTATGTGTGCGGGTAAAATAACTGGAATTCTTTCTAGAGAAGAAGCAAATGAAGAAAAAATTGGAATACTTATGGCGGGTGGTAAACTTGATTAAAAACAAAAATATATTAAATGCCCTTGTTCCTATTGTAGCTGTAATATTAGCACTACTAATTGGAGCAGGTATAATTTTATACATGGGTGAAAGTCCTACAAAAGCATACTACTATTTATTTACTGGAGCTTTTGATGGTCTTACTCCTATAGCTAGAACACTTTTAGAAGCAACTCCTCTTATATTTACAGGATTATCTGTTTTAGTTGCATTTAAGGGTGGTATGTTTAACATTGGTGCTCAAGGACAAATGACTATGGCTGGACTTGCTGCTGCCGCAGTTGGAGGATTTGTTGCTAATGTATTTATAAGTAATGTGTTTGTTATATTAATTATTGGAGGATTAGCTGGTTTCCTATGGGCTGCAGTTGCTGGTTGGTTAAAAGCTAAACTTGGAGTTCATGAGGTTATATCTACTATAATGCTTAACTATATCGCAGTTAGTTTTGAACAATATTGTTTAAATTATCCACTTAAAGCTCCTGGATTCAATCCACAAACTCCTGCGGTTATTGAATCTGCTAGATTAGGAAAATTATTAGATGTTAGAGTTCCTTTAAACTATGGATTTATTATTGCTTTAGTTGCTGTTTTTGTAGTTTGGTTTGTACTTGAAAAAACAGTTTTAGGTTATCATATTAAAGCTGTTGGTTTCAATCCTACTGCTGCTGAAAATAATGGTATCAACGTAAAAAAAATTATTCTTTTAACTTTAGGAATTTCTGGTTTCTTAGCTGGACTTGGTGGAGTTGAAAGAGTTTTAGGTGGAGTTGGACAATACGCTTATAAAACTGGTCTAACTGCTACTTACGGATTTGATGGAATTGCTGTTGCTCTTCTTGGAAAAAATACTCCTATCGGAGCTTTACTGGCTGCAATTTTATTTGCTGCTCTTAGAGTGGGTGGAAGAGCTATGCAATTTAATACAACTATTCCTAGTCAAATGGTTATTATGATTCAAGCTATTATTATCTTATTAATTGCTGCTGAAAATATGATTAGATCTTGGTTAGAGAAAAAAGGTTCAAAAGGAGGAGCTGAGTAATGGTAAGTATCATTTTAAGTTTAATTTTAGCCACAATCAGACAGGCTGCTCCAATTCTTATTACAGCAATTGGTGGAATGTTCTCAGAAGTTTGTGGAGTTGTTAATATAGGTCTTGAAGGAATGATGCTTATTGGAGCATTCTCTTCAGCTGTTGTTTCTTACTACACTGGAAGCTGGGTTCTTGGAATTTTAGCTGGTGCTATATCTGGTGGATTGATTGCTCTAATTCATGCTATAATCAGTATCAAGTATAGAGGAAATCAAACTGTTTCTGGAGTTGCGATAAATCTTTTCGCATCTGGATTTACAATCTTCATGTTAAGAGTTCTATTTGAACAAGCATCAAATAGTCCTTCTGCAACTAGAATACCATTACTATTTAACTTCTCTATATTAATTTATATCATATATGGTTTAGCTATTTGGTCTGGTTATTTCCTTTACAAGACAGTTACTGGTCTTAGAATGAGAGCTGTAGGAGAATATCCTTTAGCTGCTGATACTGTTGGTATAAGCGTTGCTAAAATTAGATATTTTGGTGTTGTTATGTCTGGAGTCTTTGCTGGACTTGGTGGAACATACTTAGCAATTGGAGCTCTTAGCCAATTCTCTAAAGAGATGTCTGCCGGAAGAGGATTCATTGCGTTAGCCGCACTTGTTTTTGGTAAGTGGAAACCAAAAGGAGTTTTATTTGCAAGTTTATTATTTGGATTTGCTGATGCTGCACAAACAGTAATTCAACAATATGTTACATTTATTCCACCTCAATTTATCCAAATGATACCTTACTTATTAACACTTCTAGCTCTAGCTGGAGTTGTTGGTAAAGCAGTTGCACCTAGTGCTGCTGGAAAACCTTATGATAAAAATACAATCTAATTAATTACGGATGGTGACAATGAGTAAAGAAAAATTTTCGAGCGTAGGTGGACAAGCAGTTATTGAAGGAGTTATGATGAGAAATGCAGACCTTCTTGCTACAGCTGTTAGAAAACCCAATGGTGAAATCGTTTACAAAAAAACAAAAATATCAAAAAGTAGAAACAAACTTTCTACAATTCCTTTTCTTAGAGGTGCAATAACCCTATTTGATTCTCTAGTTTTAGGAGTTAAAGAGCTTACTTTCTCAGCTAATCAAGCTGAGGTTGAAGAAGAGCAACTGTCTCAAAAAGAGGCTGTAATGACTACCATTGTTTCTTTAGCTTTGGGAATTGGTCTTTTTATTGTTCTTCCCTCTATTATAAGTAGTTTTTTATTTAAAGATAATAAAATTTATAGTAACCTTCTAGAGGCTGGATTAAGGCTTGCATTCTTTGTTCTTTATATATTCTTGATTTCATTCTCAAAGGATATTCAAAGAGTCTTTCAGTATCATGGTGCAGAACATAAATCAATCTATGCTTATGAACAACATTTAGAACTAACAGCTGAAAATGCTAAAAAGTTTACAACTTTGCATCCTAGATGTGGAACTAGTTTCCTTTTAATAGTTATGTTTATAGCTATTATAGTTTTTACTGGTTTAGATTTTATTCTACCTCCACCTAGTAGTTTTACAACAAAATTACTTACAAAAGTGGTTTTAAGAGTCTTATTTATGCCTTTGATAGCAGGAATATCTTATGAACTTCAAAGATATACTAGTAATCATCTTGATAATCCCTTTGTCAGAATGATTGCAGCTCCTGGAATGGCTCTTCAAAAGATTACAACTAAAGAACCTGATCTTGAACAGCTTGAAGTTGCTATTGTAGCAATAAAAGTAGTTTTAAACGAACCTGTTGAAAATGCTACTGAAGTTTATTAATAAAATATATGTTTTGATTTTTAATGGTCTAAATTTTGAATTTAGACCATTTTTTTATTTTATTGACTTGATTTAATCCTGCTACAGTAGTATATTTAAATTATAGATTTAAAATTTTCTGGGAGGTACTTATGAACTACAAATTTAATCAAAATAAAAACTGCGAATTTTTTCCATGTCACAAAATGGAGAATACCGAGAATTTTAACTGTTTATTTTGTTATTGCCCACTTTATATGCTAGGAAATGAGTGTGGAGGTAAGTATAAACATACTGCAGGAGGAGTTAAAGATTGCTCTGACTGTATCCTTCCCCATATAAAAGATGTAGGGTATGACCATATTCAAAAAAAAATGATGGAAGTTATTGAAATAGTTAGAAATAACCATCTTAAAGATATTGGTGAAGAGGATAAAATAATCAGCTTAAAGTAAGCAAAATTTATAATTATGAGGTGATTTTATGAATCCAAACAATTTTACAGAAAACTCTATGTTAGCATTAACTGATGCTCAAACTCTTGCTCAAACTTATATGCAGCAAAGTATAAAGCCCGAACTCTTGGCTTTAGCACTTGTTGCTCATAAAGAGGGACTTATCGTTAGAGTTCTAACTAAAATGGGTCTTGATACTAACTCTTTACAAAACTCCTTAGAAGCACTTTGTAACAAATTACCTAAAGTTTCAGGAACTCCATCTTCAATTGGAGTGGATACAAAAACTAATGAGATTCTTATTGAAGCACAAAAATTGATGCAATCTATGGGCGATTCTTACATAAGTGTTGAACATATCTTTTTATCTCTTTTAGATAAAACTTCTTTTCTGAATAACTTAGGAATTAATGCTTCATTATTCAAAAGCACTATTTTAGAAATAAGAGGAAATAAAAAGGTCGATTCTCCTAATCCTGAAGTTAAATATGAAGTTTTAGAAAAGTATGGTAGAGATCTTGTTGAACTCGCTAGAAAAGGAAAGATAGATCCTATTATTGGAAGAGATGGTGAAATTAGGAGAACTATACAAATTATTTCTAGAAGAACTAAAAATAATCCAGTTCTTATAGGTGAACCTGGTGTTGGGAAAACAGCTATTGCAGAAGGATTTGCTCAAAGAATTTTAAATGGAGATGTTCCTGATTCTTTAAAAAATAAAAAAGTTTTCTCATTAGATATGGGATCTCTAATTGCTGGAGCTAAATTTAGAGGAGAATTCGAAGAACGTTTAAAAGCTGTCTTAAAAGAAGTTGAGGATTCGAATGGAGAAATTATTCTATTTATTGATGAGATTCACACTATTGTTGGAGCTGGTAAGACTGATGGAGCAATGGATGCAGGAAATCTATTAAAACCTATGCTTGCTAGAGGAGAGATTCGAGTAATCGGAGCTACAACTTTAGATGAGTACAGAAAGTACATTGAAAAAGATCCTGCTCTTGAGAGACGTTTCCAAATCGTTATGGTTAATGAACCGAGTGTTGAAGATACTATCTCTATCTTAAGGGGAATTAAAGAAAAATTTGAAGTTTATCACGGAATAAGAATTGCTGACGGAGCCATTGTAGAAGCTGCTGTACTTAGCAATAGATATATTCCAGATAGACAACTTCCTGATAAGGCAATTGACTTAATTGATGAGGCTGCTGCAATGATTAGAACTGAAATGGATTCTATGCCTGAAGAGTTGGATCAACTAACTCGTAAAGTTATGCAATTAGAAATTGAAAAAGAAGCTTTGAAAAAAGAAACAGATCCTTACTCTAAAGAAAGACTTGAAATTTTAGAGAAAGAACTTTCAAATTTAATTCAAAATAAATCAATTTTAAAAACTCAGTGGGAAAATGAAAAACAAGATTTAAATAAAGTTAAAGATATCAAATCTGAAATTGAAAAAGTAAAACTTGAAATTCTTGAAGCTGAAAGAAAATACGATTTAAATAAATTAGCAGAACTTAAATATGGAAAATTAGCAACACTTGAAAAAGAATTAATTGAAGAACAAAAGCGTCTTGAAGAAGCTCCTGTGAATAGATTAGTTAAACAAGAGGTTGGTGTCGAGGAAATATCTGAAATTATTTCAAAATGGACTGGAATTCCTCTTTCTAAACTTATGGAAAGTGAAAAAGAAAAACTTCTTAGCTTAGAAGATAATTTAAATGCTAAAGTTATTGGACAATCTGAAGCTGTAAAAGCCGTTTCTGAGACAATTCTAAGAGCGCGTGCAGGATTGAAAGATCCTAATAGACCTATCGGTTCATTTGTGTTTTTAGGGCCTACTGGAGTTGGAAAAACATATCTAGCTAAATCTCTTGCATACTTCTTGTTTGATGATGAGGAGAATGTACTTCGAATTGATATGAGTGAATATATGGATAAATTCTCTGTAACTAGATTGATTGGTGCTCCTCCAGGGTATGTTGGATATGAAGAAGGTGGACAATTAACTGAAGCTGTTAGAAGAAAGCCTTACTCTGTAATATTGTTTGATGAAATCGAGAAAGCTCATCCAGATACATTCAATATTCTACTTCAAGTATTAGATGATGGTAGATTAACTGATGGACAAGGTCGAGTTGTTGATTTTAAAAATACTTTAATCATTATGACATCTAATATCGGTAGCCATTTAATTTTAGAAGATCCAACTCTTACTAATCATACTAGAGAAAAAATAAATCAAATGATGCTCGCTAACTTTAGACCTGAGTTCCTAAATAGAATTGATGAAACGATTCTATTTAAAGGCCTTGGTATTGATGAAATTAAAAATATAGTTCGACAACTTTTAAAAACTCTTGAAAATAAATTAAAAGAACGAAAAATAAACTTTAGTATAACTGATTCAGCAGCTGAATTTTTAGCTAAAACAGCTTATGATCCTCAATTTGGTGCAAGACCTCTTAGAAGATATATTCAAAAATATATCGAAACTGAAATCGCGAAAATAATTTTAAAAGGTGAAATTAAAGAAAGAGAAACTATTGAAGTTGGTTATGATAACGATGAAGTTACATTCAAAGTTGTATAAATAATTCTATCGAAAAAATGGGTTTATAACCCATTTTTTTTGTTGACTTTTTATAAAAAAAATGTTATTATTATATAGCTTGGTAACGATAGCTACGGAGGTACACCCAGTTACATTTCGAACCTGGAAGTTAAGCCCGTAAACGCCGAAAGTACTTGGGGGGCAGCCCCCTGGAAGGATAGGTAGTTGCCAAGCTTTTTTATTGGCTGATTTAATAAAAAAAACTAAAAATATCTAAAATGAGAAAAGGGACCTTTTGGTCCCTTTTTTACCTTCTATTATATCTTGGAATTATCTCTTCCTCTTCATCAAATCTCGGATTTGTTATATTATTAGATAACTCTTTATACTCTATTTGATAACTTTTATTTTTAGGAATTGAGCAGTATATTTTATCTCCCGGATTTATAATTTGCCCCTCTTGAATATGTACAGCCCCACTAATGAAATCTAAAACTCTTTGTGATTTTTCTGAATCTAAATCACATAAATTTATATGAACTATTTTCTCTGCCTTTATATGCTCTACACACTTTAAACAATCTTCGAATCTAGTTGGTTTTAAAAAAATTATATCAAAATCTGCCATTATTATTCCCCTCCTTTTTTTATAAAATTATACACTATTTATAAATTTTCTACTACTTTTTTTATAATTTCCTCTGATGAAAGTTCTGATGTAAATCCAGCAGCTTTTATATGTCCGCCTCCACCAAAAATTCCAGCGATTTTATTCACATCTATATCGTGCTTACTTCTCATACTTCCCTTTATTTTTCCAGTTTCATCCTCTCTTAAAAATAGAGAAACTTCACTGTCACCATAGTTAAGAAGCTCTTCTACAACTCCTTCGGTATCATCTTTAATTGCACCTAAACTTTTTAATCCTTCATATGATAAGTTAAAATACATAAGTTTTTTATCTTGAATAAATTTCATTTCGCTTAAAGCTTTTCCTAAAACTTTCATTCTTTGGAAAGATTTTGTTTTAAAGAAATCATTTACTATTTTATTATTATTTACACCTAATCTCATTAGCTCTGATGCAACTAAAAATGTTTTATCAGTAACATTACTATGTGCAAAATTTCCTGTATCATTTACTAAACCTAAATATATCGCCTCTCCCATTTCTAAAGTTACTACCAAATCTAACTCTTTTAGCAATGAAAACATAATTTCAGATGTTGAAGATATATCCTCCACTAAATTTATATCTCCATATTTAGGATTACTTATGTGATGATCAATATTTATTTTAAATGTATCTCCTATCAAGCTCTCAACTTTTCCAACTCTTTCTATCGTTGCAGAATCCACAAAAATAGCCAAATCATAATTCGGATTGTTTATATCTTCTATTTTTTTTATTTTTTCAGTTCCTTTTAAAAAAGAGATATTTTTAGGTACTGGGTCTTGAAGTACAAAATCAATTCTTTTATTTGGATATTTATTTTCTAATCCTAATAAAAGAGATAATCCTGCTCCAATTGTATCTCCATCAGGGTTTACATGTCCTGCTATTATTATCCTATTACTTTGTTCTATTTTTTCTTTTATCTCTATCATTATTTTTCCTTTCTCTTAGTTGTATTTTCTGTATCAAAAGTATAACCTCTTCCTAAAACTTCATGAACATCTGATACAACTACAAATGCTTCTTTATCGACTTCTGTAATCAACTCTTTTAATAAGAAAATCTCTCTATTTCTCAAAACAGTTGTTACTACATCTCTTTTACTTTTTGAATATAACGCTTCCGCTTGGTAATAATTTCCTGTTTTACCTAAATCTTCAACTATTATTTTTCTAACTTTCTCAACTTCAGAGGTTACAATATATGCCATTTTAGCATCACCTAAACCATTTATCATTTTATTTATTACAACTCCAGTCATATAAAGGTTTATAAGGGCATATAGGGCCTTTTCAGCACCAAAGATATACGCAGCTACCAAAACTACTGTTGAATCAATCATTATTAATGCTTGCCCAATTGGGATTCTAAAAAACTTATTTAAAATTCCTGATACTATATCACTTCCACCAGTCGTTCCACCATTTTTTATAACTGTTCCAAGTCCTATACCCATAAGTAGCCCTCCATAAAGAGTCCCTAAAAAAATATTACTCGGATTAGTAAAATCTATTATTTTATCTATCTCAGGCACAACTTTTTTTACCAATTCAACATTTAAAGATATAAAAGAGATTCCCGCCAATGTTTTTGCTCCATATGATTTTCCGAATATTTTTACTCCTATTAAAAAAAGAGGTATATTTATTGCGAATATTAAAGTCCCAACGGGAATTCCTGTAACATAATTTATTAAAATTGAAAGTCCTGTTGCTCCTCCAGGCGCTAAATTTGATGGAACTAAAAATCCATTTATTCCTATCGAAGCTATCAGAGTTCCAATATAAATGTAAATATATTCTATTAAAACTTTAATTTTTTTTCTTTTCAATTTAAATCCCCCGATTATTAATTATTTTCTCTATAGTTTTTGTTTTTCAACTCTTTTAGATAAACTTCTTCAGAATTATATCCCATTCTTTTTGCCATTAAATTCATAACGGCTATTTCAACCATAGCTGCAGCGTTTCTTCCTGAAGATATATATAACTTTATTTTAGGAATCTCATTTCCTAAAAGTATCTCTGTCGATTCTTGATAATCCATAGCTGTTAAATAATCTTCACTTTTTAGCTCTTGCAGTTCAATAATTATATCTAATCTTTTACTTATTCTTACTGCTCCAACGCCATATAAAGCTTTGACATCTATTATACCTAAGCCACGAATCTCCATAAAATAAGGTAACTTTGAAGCTCTTCCTGTTATATCTCCAATAACTCCCTTTTCGAATCTAACAGAATCATCAGCTATTAATCTATGACCTCTATGAATCAATTCTAATGCTGTTTCACTTTTTCCTATTCCACTTTTACCCGTCAATAAAACACCAAAACCATAAAGTTCAACAAACACCCCGTGAACCGAAGCCGAAGGTGCAAAGTAGTTCTCTAAATATGCACTAAAGGTTGCTACTACATGACTTGGTCTGTCTAATTTTGTTTCTAATAAAATTATATTTTTTTCAATAATTTTATCCAAGAAATAACTTGGTATATTTTTAACTCCAGAGATTATTATTGCTGGAAAATCCTCTTCTAAATACCTTTCTAAATTCTTTTCTTTCTCTTCTACAGAGATACTTTCTAAATATTTAAATTCGGTATCCGTAAATAGTTGTAATCCTTTATAACCCTCTTCTCCATACATATCAAAATAACCTGTCAAAGCTAATGAAGGTCTGTAAACTCCTGTTGTTGTTATATATTTTGTATCTAAATATTCCTCTCCATTTAAAACATTTAAACTAAATCTTGATTTTATATATCTTACTGGCATACTTGTTTTATCATTCACAACTAAACCTCTCTTTTTATTTTCTCTATTTTCCTCTATCAGCTTTTTAGATTCTTTCCAAAAATATTCAGCTGAATTTACCCCTGTTTTTTTCAATCTATAGTTTATTGCTGCGGTTTCAATTATTATCGCTAAATTTCTTCCTTTTCTTACCGGAAGTGTAACTTTAGGAATTTTAAAACCTAAGAACTCTTCATGTAATTCATCTAGTCCTAATCTATCATAGAATTTTTTTTCATCCCACTTCTCTAATTCTATCAAAAGATTTATTTTCTTCTCTTTCCTTGTGCTTTTTATACCAAAGTGTGTTGTGACATCTATATCATTTCTATCTTTTCCAAAAAGATAAAAGTGACTATCACCATTTTCTTTATCTGCTGTATTTGAGCCTAGTATAAACCGATTTGCTATATTTCTAATTTTCAATCTTGTGTCTGTTATAAATTTATGACCTCTCTCAAGTAACTCAACTGTAGCCCCAAGTCTTGCATCTTCATATCCTGTCAATAAAAGTCCAACACCATAAACATCTAAAAGAATATACTCATCTATTAAAATCTCTTCTGCTAAAACTTTTTGTAAATAAAATTTTGCATTTCTTATAAACTCGATAGTTTTATTATTTGACTTTAATACTGGTTTTTTATATTTTTTAGCTATTTCTACAATTTCATTCACTATATGATTTTCTAAAGTCACAATCAATGCTGGAAATGGGTAACTCATATAGCGATTTAAAATTTCCCTTCTTTTCTCAAAATTCATTCTTTCTAAATAGCTAATCTCTTTTCTTCCTAAAACATTTACATTTGTTAAAAGTTCTTCTCCTTCTGAAAAAAAACCATTCAATTCATATCCAACTCTATATACACTTTGAGTTTTTATTTCTGATTCCATTTCAACATCTAAAAGAGGAACTAATCCTAAAACATCTGCTAATTCTTTAACTTTTGGAAACTTTCTTTGTTTAATTCTATCCATTTTAAACTCCCCTAGTTAACTTTGTAAAACTCACTCTCTCTTTCTTTATAAGTTTTATCTATTTCTTCTAAAAAAATCTCTTTTTTTTGCTCTCTTTTTATATATTCAGATTTCAAAATAATAATTTGCTTATATAGATAATAACTAATAAGTAAAGTTGCTACTAATACTAAAATTTTAAAAAACCCTTTATTCTTCATTCATCAATACTTCCTCTTTGAATTTACTTAAAAGATAGAATGATCCGCAAAATAAGATTCCTTTTACTTTCTCTTTTTTTGCTAACTTATAGGCTTCTACTATACTCTCTTCATATTTTTTATCCACTTTATTTGACGATTCATAAAGCTCTAAAGCAGTTTGTCCTCTTTTATTCTCAGCTAAAGACGTAAAAATTATATTTTTAACACATGGTTCTAGTATCTCTAATATTTTCTTATAATCTTTATCTTTTAAAATTGAAACTACAGCTACAAGTTCATCTTTTTTATATCCTAATTTTAAAGTATCACAAAGAGTTTTCATTCCATCCTCATTGTGAGCCCCATCTAAGATTAAAACCTTATCATCTAAAGGAATTATTTCAAATCTACACTGCCACTTTACTTTCTGAACCCCTTTTTTTATGATCTCGATAGGTATCTCTAATATTTTCAATACTTCATATGCACATAAAAAGTTTTTATATTGATAATCTCCAAATAACGAAAACTCATATTTTTCATTATCTAAGTTTATGATAGTTTTAAAATTATCAAAATCTAAAATATACTCTGCCTTTTCATATTTTTTTAAAACATTTGTATAATCTTTTGTTTTTTCCTCTATCCCTTTTAAAAACTCTAAATCAGAACATCCTACAACTACTTTTGATTTTGGCTTTATTATTCCAGCTTTTTCTCCTGCTATTTCATATATTGTTTTTCCTAAAAAATCTGTATGATCTAAGCTAACATTTGTCACAACACAAATATCACTCTTTATAATATTTGTTGCATCAAATCTTCCACCCATACCAACTTCAATCACTGCAAAATCCACCTTCTTATCAGAGAAATATTTAAACATCATCGCTGTTGTTACTTCAAAGAAAGTAGGAGTTATTTCTAACTCCCTTACAATATTTTTTATATATGAGTAATAATAAGCTATCTCTTCATCGGTTATCTCTAATCCGTCAACAGATATTCTTTCATTAAATTTAAGTATATGGGGTGATGTATATTTTCCAACTTTATTTCCCGCTTCTATTAAAACAGTTTCTATCGTTGTCGATGTAGATCCCTTACCATTAGTTCCAGCTACATGTATTGTTTTATAGTCAAATTGTGGATTATTCATAGCTTTGCAAATATCCTCAATATTTTTTAATCCTAATTTTATTCCATGAAGTGAATATGAATATAGCTCCTCTAATAATTTCTCAATATTCATAAAGCAATCCCCCTTATTTTAATTTAAAAAACTATAACGCTTGTAACATTCCTTCTATTATTATTTTAGAGTTTTGTGCTGCTAATTTTACAAACTCATCAAAGTTCATATTTGCATCATGGTTTGCTTTATCTGATATTGATCTGATAATTACAAATGGTTTATTTAAAACTTGGCAAACATGTGCTACTGAAGCTCCTTCCATCTCTGTACATTCTCCAGTAAATGTTTCTCTTAACCAGTTTATTTTTTCATTAGAAGCAACAAATGTATCTCCACTTACTATAGTTCCCACAAAAACTCTCTCTTTTCCAAAGTTTTCTTCTGCAACTTTTTTAGCTAAAGCTGTTAACTCTTCATCTGATTTAAATTTAGAGTTTTCCATTCTTGGAATTACCCCATGCTCATATCCAAAAGCTGTACAATCAAAATCATGCTCTATTAAATCAGTAGATACAACAATATCCCCTATATTTATTTCTGGATTCAATCCACCTGCTACTCCCGTGAATAAAATCTTATCTACATTAAACTCTTGAATTAATAGTGTTGAACAGATCGCAGCATTTACTTTTCCTATTCCACACTCAACTAAAACAATCTCTTTATTTAAAAGTGTTCCTTTGAAAAATTGATATCCACCAATCTCTCTAGTTTCTTCAAGATTCATAACCTCTTTTAATTGTATTACCTCTTCATGCATCGCTCCAATTATTCCTAATAACATTTTTCCTCCTAATTAACTATTTATATCTTCTTTTTTTATTTTTTTTGATAATTTCCATCTGTCATGGAACCACATCCATTGATTTGGATGATTTTTTATTATACTCTCTATTGTATCCATCACTATTTGAGTATTTATTTTTACATCATCTTTAAACGAGCTCGATCTTACAAGTTCTATCTCTTTTGTGAAATATGTTGTACATGTATTATCTCCATGCATAACATTATAGCCTATAACCAGAGGCAAGTTATGTTTTAATGCTATATTTATAATTCCCGTTGGCGAAACTGTTTCCTCTCCAAAAAACTTCACTGATGATCCTTTATCTCTATGATCAGTAAATAAAGCAACCATATTTTGTTTTTCTATCTCTTCTAACAACTCTCTTGAAGTTTGTTTCGATTTTTTTAACAGTGTCACGTTTAATTTTTGTCTAGCATCCGTTATAAACTTATCGATGTATGGATTTCTTTGAGCTTTAGCCACAGTCACTGTCTTATATTTCTCTCCAGCCTTTAAATTGGCCTCCATATTTCCCATATGAATCAATGCTACAGCTAAGCCACCCTTTTTCTCTTTTAAATCCATAACTCTTTGAAAATCCTCTAGAGAAACATTTGTTTTTAAATAATCCTCAAACCATAATGTTGAGATAAATGCTTTTGCCATTATTTTATATGATTCAATCGCAATTTTTTTTCTCTCTTCAAAAGTTTTATCTGGAAAAGCCAATTTCAAATTTGCTAGTGCTATCAATCTTCTTTTTTTTATCAGATAATAACCTAAAACTCCTAATTTTTCTGCAAACTTAAATCTTGTTTTCTCAGGACATAACAACAAAAGATGTCGAACAACTTTAAATATTAAATACTGAAGTTTGTACATTTTTTTTATCACCTATCCAATTAGTTTTGCAGATTTATTATATCATAGAATAAGCAGTTATGCTATTCTTATAAAAAAGGGTGAGCTAAGCTCACCCTTGATTTAAAATACTATTACCATTACATTTTCATCTGGTCTTTGTTCATTTGATTTTCTATTAACTTTACCATTAGTTACCCAATCAAACAGGAATTTTATATGTGATTCCATATTTCTAATACACTTTCTTGTTCCCTCAACTGTTCCTAATGTTCCATCTTTCTCTCTTAAGAAGAAATCTCTATTGATATTTTCTTCAAAATTGATTGGTGTTCCATGAATATATCCACCACCAGAGAAACGAATAGCATATTTTGCCATTCCAGCTGCGTTATTATACTCATCTCTATATCCCATCTCATATTTTAAAACTGGAACTATGAAGTAACCTCTAGGAGTTTCAAATCCAAGAGTACTTTCCATTCCTGTTTTATTTAATGTATAAGATATTAACTCCCATCTACCATCGGGATTCTTTTGGAAAATACCTTGATTCTCATTTTCTAAATCTATCACGATAGCTTTTCTAAAGTTTGCATTTACAGCTGGATATCTAGTTATAACATTTTTACTTACTTTCAATGGTTTCTCTTTTATCGAAAGAGCATTTACAAATACATCATTTCCACTAACAGATTCAACTGACATAAGTGATCTGTCAGGAATATGAATTACTTCTCCATTATAAGTTGCTCTAGCATTTTGATCTGCCGAAACTCCATATTTATCTTTTGCTCTATTCATATTCTGATTACTTGGATTAGGAACGTAAGTATTTATTGATACTAATTCTCTTCCTTTTCCAGATTCTGTTTGTAAGAATTCAGATAATTTGTGCACTCTACTATTCATCTCTTCAAATCTAAATTGTCTTAATGTTACTAGCATAGCTGAAATATATCCAATTACTTTATTTCCATTTCTATCTTTCAACTCTACTTTATACCATTCATTTCCATTTGATTCAACCTTCTCTAATACTTTCAATTTAGTATTAAATGGAAATCTCACAATCTCTTTAGAATAAATTGACGAATCCTGTCTTATCGGAGCATCAACGCTCTTTATAAAAACATAGTTTAAATATTCTGGCTCAGCTTCGTTGTTCATTATATTTACGTGAACACTCATTGGTATTATGTTTTCATATTTTTGCTTTACTGTTTTAGCAACCGCATGCGCTGGTTGTGTTAAAAAAGTAAGCCCGAATACCATAATCCCTAAAGAGATCAATTTGCTTTTTTTCATTTATAACCCACCTATTTTAATTTCGATTCCATTAGGTCTGTTACTATCTTTGGATTTGCTTTTCCTTTTGATAGCTTCATTACCTGTCCTATTAATCCCTTTAAAACTCTTGGTCTTCTTCCTTCATCAGAGTTTTTAAAGTCCTCAACCATCTTAGGATTTTCAGCTAGTACTTGATCTACTATTCCTTCAATCTCTCCTAAGTCAACAACTTGTATCATTCCTTCTTCTTTTACTATAACTTCAGGATCTCTACTATCATTTAATTTAATAGTAAATAACTCTTTAGCTATTTTTGAAGATATTACATCTTTTTGAATTAGGTTTATTATTTTCCCTAAATCTTCAGATGAAACTTTTGATTCCTCAATTGTTTTACCACTTTCTTTTAAATCTCTTAAAACTTCTGTCATTATCCAGTTTGAAGATAATTTTGGATTATTCGTTACTGAAACTACTCTCTCAAAATAATCCGCTAATTCAATCTCATCAGTTAGAATATTTGCATCATATTCTGGTAATCCATATGCTTCTTCAAATCTTTTTAATTTAGCTGTTTTTGATTCAGGCATTAACTCTTTAACTCTTTCAATCTCTGAATCTTTAATTACAAGTCTTGGTAAATCTGGTTCTGCAAAGTATCTATAATCCATTGCATCCTCTTTACTTCTCATAATTCTTGTTACTTGAGCTTCATCATCCCATAATCTAGTTTCTTGATCTATTGTTTCTCCGTTTTCAATCGCTTCAATCTGTCTTCCAATTTCATAGTCTATTGCTCTTGCTACAGCTTTGAATGAGTTTAAGTTTTTAACTTCTACTCTTGTTCCATAAACTTTACTTCCTTTTTCCATAACAGAAATATTAGCATCACATCTTAAAGATCCTAATTCCATTGAAACATCACTTATTCCAGTATACTTTATTGTACTTTTTAAAAGGTTTAAGTATTCGTAAGCTTCTTCAGAAGTTCTTAAATCTGGCTCAGATATTATTTCTAAAAGAGGCATTGAAGCTCTATTAAAGTTTATTAATGATTCAGAACCAGCATGTATTGATTTTCCTGCATCTTCCTCAATTTGAATTCTTGTAATCCCAACTCTTAATTCTCTTCCTGAGTTTAATTTAACATCTAAATGCCCTTTTTCACAGTAAGGTTTTTCAAATTGAGTTATTTGATAATTCTTAGGTGTATCTGGATAGAAATAATTTTTTCTATCGAATCCACTTATATTGTTAATATTACAATTTAAAGCTAAAGCTGCCTTTATTGCATATTCAACTACAGTTTTATTTAATTTTGGTAACGCTCCTGGATGTCCTAAACATATTGGACATGTATGTGTATTTGTTGGAGAATTATCATAGTCTGCACTACATCCACACCATACTTTTGTTCCTGTTTTTAATTGAAGGTGTACTTCAAGTCCTATTACCGATTCCCATTGTCTCGCCATTACACTCTCTCCTTTATCGCTTTTTCAAAAGCATCTCCTGCTTTTAAGATATCTTTTTCTCCAAATGCTTTTCCTAATAGTTGAATTCCAACTGGCAACCCTTCAGTCATTCCCGCTGGAATTGAAATTCCTGGAATTCCTGCTAAGTTTGCCGGTATTGTAAAGATATCCTCTAAGTATAGTTCCACTGGTGACTTTTTAGCATCTAATCTAAAAGCAGGTCCTGGTGTTACTGGAGTAAATATAATATCTACTTGTTCAAAAGCCTTATCAAAATCATTTTTTATTAATCTTCTAATTTTTTGAGCTTTCTTAAAGTACGCATCGAAGAATCCAGCACTTAAAACATAAGTTCCTATCATTATTCTTCTCTTAACTTCGTCTCCAAATCCTTCGCTTCTTGATTTTATGTATAGCTCATCTATATTAGCTGCATCAGTTGTTCTATGTCCATATCTTATTCCATCGAATCTAGCTAAGTTAGAACTCGCTTCTGCTGGAGCTAACACATAGTATGTTGGTGCTGCATATTTTGTATGCGGTAATGAAATCTCTACAATCTCTGCACCAAGTGATTTGAATGTTTCTAAAGCTTCGTCTACAACCTTTTTAACTCCTGGATTTAGTCCCTCTATAAAGTATTCTTTCGGAACTCCTATCTTCATTCCTTTAATATCTCCAGTTAAATAATCTAAATAATTTGGAACCTCAACATCTTCAACCGTTGAGTCATAATCATCTGCTCCAGAAAGAACATTTAAGCTTAATGCTACATCTTTAACTGTTTTTGCAAATGGTCCAATTTGATCTAGTGATGATGCAAACGCCATAAGCCCGTATCTTGATACTCTTCCGTAAGTTGGTTTTAGTCCAACTACACCACAAAATGCTGCTGGTTGTCTAATACTTCCTCCTGTATCAGAACCTAAAGAGATAAAGCATTGATTTGCAGCAACCGATGTTGCTCCTCCTCCACTACTTCCTCCTGGAACTCTATCTAAATCCCATGGATTTTTTGTAGTTCTTTCATATGCTGATGTTGTTGTTGTTGATCCCATTGCAAATTCATCCATATTTGTTTTTCCAATTATTATAGCATCTGCATCTTTTAATTTTTTTACAACTGTAGCATCATAGATACCTTCATATCCTTCTAATATTTTTGATGCTGATTGAGATGGTTCTCCGATAGAAACCATATTATCTTTTATAGCCACTGGAACTCCAGCTAAAGCTCCTACTGCTTCACCATTTTGTATCTTTCTATCAACTTCTTTAGCTTCAGCTAAAGCTTTTTCTTTTCTTAAAGATACAAAACTTCCAATCTCTTTATCAGTTTCTTCTATTCTATCAAAAATAGCTGTAACAACCTCTTCAGATGTTAGCTCTCTATTTAATATTTTCTCTTTTATTTCAAAAGCTGTTAACTCATATATTTTTTTCACAGAAAAATCCTCCTTTTAATTATTCTCCAATTACCTTCGGTACTATTAATGCTCCATCTTCTGAAGCAGGGGCATTTTTCATAGCCTCTTGAGGTGTTAAAGATTCTTTTATAATATCCTCTCTTAATTTTACTCCAGTTTCATGAACTTGTACTAACGGTTGTACATCATCAGTATTTATTTCTCCTAGAACATCTATGTAATCTAAAATGTTATTTAGATCTGCCTGGAATCTTACAATTTCCTCTTCATTAAATTCTAATCTTGCTAATTTAGCTACATTAAGAACCTCTTCTCTTGTTAAAGACATCTATTTTCCTCCTGTATTTCTATAATGATTTTAAATATTTTATCTCTTGCGATGTTAGCTTTCTATATTTTCCTGATTCTAAATCTCCTAGATTTATCTTTCCAATAGCATCTCTTCTTAAGTACATTACAGCATGCTTAACAGCATCAAACATTCTTCTAACTTGACGATTTTTACCCTCTCTTATTGCTATTATAACCTCACTTTTTCCTGCAGCTCTTTTTAATATCTTTGTCTTAGCTGGTAAAGTAGGACCATCGTCTAAAATTATTCCTTTTGCTAATCTTGAAAGATCCTTATCTCTAATCTCTCCTTTTACGATAGCAAAATACTCTTTATAAACCTCTCCTTTTGGATGGATAACTTTATTAAAAATATCACCATCATTAGTCAAAATTATTGCACCCTCTGTATCTGCATCTAATCTTCCTATAGGATATAGTCTCTCTTTTGTATCTATTAAATCTGTTACTGTTTTTCTTCCTCTATCATCTTTCGAAGCACTTAAAACACCTTTTGGTTTATTAAGTAGGAAGTAAACTTTCCCTTCCGATTTAGGTTTTTCAAATAACTTTTCTTTTATATAGATCTTGTCCGCATCCGTAACTTTTTGGCCAGGCGCTGTATCCTTTCCATTAACTTTTATATCTCCATTTTCTATAAGTTTATCTATCTCTCTTCTTGATGCATATCCATTTTGAGCTAGATACTTATTTATTCTCATCGGTTCCATTTAATCTCTCCTTCATTATTTCATATTGTGGTAGTTCTTCCACTGTTGAGATTCCTAAGTACCCTAAAAATTTATCAGTTACTTCATATAAGTTTGGTTTCCCTATTGCCTCTTTTTTCCCACATACTCTTACAAATTTTCTTTCTTCTAATGTTAATATAACTCTATCAGTTGATACTCCTCTTACTGCTTCAATCTCACTTTTTGTTACTGGTTGACGGTAAGCTATTATAGATAACGTTTCTAGTGCTGCATTAGATAATTTCTTAGGTTTTACATCCTGTTTAAAATATAAATTTACTATCTCGCCACATCTAGGATTTGTTATTAAATAAACAACTTCTTGATCTATCTCTAAGTTTATTCCTGTATTAAAACGTTCTATTTTTAAAGTTTCCAATATATTTAAAACCTTTTCTATTGATATAGAAAAAAACTTACTTAAATCTCTTATTTTTATCTCTTCTCCACCTAATAAAAGTATTGATTCGATCTGTTCTTTTATTCCAATGGTATTATTTTCTATCATATCAATCCCCTATAATGAATATTTTCTAAATATAAAAATATCTCATCTAGATCAAGTTGACTATAATTCTCCTCAAAATTAATAAAATAATCTATGCTATAAAATATTTTATCACTTTCAATCAAAAAATTATTTTTATAAAGTAAAAGTGCTAATTCTAAATTAATTTTTCTATTAATATTCTCATTATCTTTTAAAACTCCTAAAGAGTTATCAACTTTTGTTAGTAAATATTTAATATTCTTTTCTCTGTCAATCTCTTCTAAAATATTTAAATATTTTATATATTCATATTTTTTTATATTTCCACTACTATTTAAAATTTCGTCTCTTACCTTTTCAACAATTTCATTTTTTATAAAAACTGAATCTTTATAAATTAAATCTGCTAAATCTAATCTTTCTAATTCTGATAAAAACTCATAAAATAAAATACTGTTATCTAACCATTCACCTTCTCTATTTAATATGCTTCTATAGGCTTCCGATACATCTTTTCGTATTTTTTCTATATTATTATCTATCATTTTTTTTTCAATAGTTTTTCCTTCTAAATTTAATAGCTTTAAATTATAATAATACGAATAGACATTTTGAATATAATCATACTTATTATAATTAAACTTCGGAATCTCTTCGTATCTATTTAATATAACATTTAAATATAGGACTTTCAATTGCCTTATATACTCAACTCTGCTAATGTTCATAATCAAGCTATTTTGAGCATAATTACTAGATGAAATAAGATAAAATTTTTTTATTTGATTAATTACATTACTTCTTAAATATTTATATTTATTTTCAAATTCTTTCCAAAATCGTATTTCTCCATTTAAAAGTTCTTTAAAAGTTTGTTTTGGAAAAGTTGGATTTTCTTTAACTAAACTTAATTTTAAAAAATCATCTTGTTCTTCACTTTTTATATCTTTAACTAAATATATTCTCTCATCTAACTCTTTTAATAAATTTGATTGAAGTACTTTAACCTTAAAATTTTCAAAATCTCTTTCTGTTGCAACTAATAATTCAGAATTACTATCTTTAAATATATTTAAACTTCCATATTTATAGTAGTTCTCTTTATTTTCAACAACTACACTTTTTATCAATGGAGAAAACTTGTAAACTAATTTATATGATCCCTTCCAATCTAGCTTATCTAAATTTGTATAAATATACAGATTATTTTTATTTTCGTTGGATGCTATGACATAACTTTCTATAATTTGGTTATTAAAAAAATATTTCATGTGAAAAATATTTTTACCATTTATAAATTTTGTTTCTGTATAATAGTTTCTAGCTTTATAGACTTTATAATCTTTAATTAATAATATCTGTAAATTTGATAAAAAATCTTGTATATTTTCATCTTTGTTTCCAATATTTTTTAAAATATTATTTTGTCCATCATAAAAAAGAGCTATCTCACCATTGGTGATGAGATAGTCTGCTCTCAATATTGAAGTTATAAAGAAAAGTAATAATATGACTTTTTTCATAAGTTCCTCTTTTTAATAATCACTTTCTGGTGAAATTAAAACTCTTTTATACTTATCAAACTCTTTTAAAAGTTGCTGAATTCCATTTACAACTGCATTTAAAGGATCTTCCGCTACTGTTACCTCTAAGCTTAAACTTTCTGCAATTCTTTTATCTATTCCTCTTAAAAGTGCTCCTCCTCCTGCTAAGTAGATTCCTTTTCTTTTTATATCTGAAGATAATTCAGGTGGTGTTTTTTCTAATATTCCTTTGATTTCTTCAATTACTAAAACTATAGCTTCTTCTAACGCTTCCGCTATTTCCGATGAATAAACTTTTACATTTTTTGGTAATCCACTCAATGCATTTCTTCCACTTATTTCGATGAAAATATCCTCTTCTAAATCTGTTACTGCTCCGACAGCTATTTTTATCTCTTCAGCTGTTTTCTCTCCTATAAATAAGTTATGTTTTTGTCTTATATAATCAATTATTAAAGAATCAAACTTATCACCAGCTATTTTCAGTGAAGATGTTTTTACAATTCCTCCAAGAGATATAACTCCTATCTCTGTTGTTCCTCCACCAATATCTACTACCATATTTCCTTCAGGTTCAAATATATTTAACCCGATTCCAATTGCTGCTGCCATAGGTTCTTCTATTAAGTAAGCTTCTCTAGCTCCCGCTTCTCTTGTAACATCCATTACTGCTCTTTTCTCAACTTGAGTTACACCTGCAGGAACACAAATTATAACTCTTGGACTTGATAAACTTTTTCCTCTATTTACAACTTTATAAAACTCTCTCAGCATTTTTTCTGTTATTTCATAGTCTGCAATTACACCATTTTTTAATGGTCTTATCGCTTCAACTGTATGTGGAGTTCTTCCTATCATCTGTTTAGCTTTATCACCAACTTCAAAAATCTCTTTTGTCTTTGT
This sequence comes from Cetobacterium sp. ZWU0022, assembly GCF_000800875.1. NCBI lineage: Bacteria > Fusobacteriati > Fusobacteriota > Fusobacteriia > Fusobacteriales > Fusobacteriaceae > Cetobacterium > Cetobacterium sp. ZWU0022. The sequence continues at coordinate 1,699 of NZ_JRJZ01000085.1, read as the reverse complement.
GTTTATAGCTACAACTGATGGTGCATTCATTATTATACCTTTATTTTTTACACATATTAAAGTATTTGAAGTTCCCAAATCTATTCCTAAATCATCTGAAAATATTCCTAAAACTTTTCCAAATATTTTTTTCATTATAACTCTCCTTAAATTAATTTATATTTTATTTAAACTTTCTATTGTTATTCCTAAATTGTTTAAAGTTTTTATAAAATGATTTATTGGAAACCCCATAATCGCAAAGAAATCTCCATCTATCTTATCCACAAAAATAGATCCCAATCCTTGAATACCATAAGCACCAGCTTTATCCATCGGTTCTCTACTTTCTACATACCATTTTATCTCTTCTTCACTTATACTCTTAAAATAGACTCTACTTTCCACAGCATTAGTTATATCTATATTTTTAGCTAAATTTACAATCGAATAAGCTGTAATTACTCTATGATCTCTTCCTGAAAGAGATCTCAACATATTTTTAGCTTCCTCTTCAGTTCTAGGTTTTCCCAAAATAACCCCATCTATTTCTACAACCGTATCTGCACCTACAACATACTCATCTCTGTTCTCTTCTGCTACTGCTATAACTTTTTTCCAAGAAATATCTTTTATTTGATCTACAACATTTTCCTTTTCACTAACTTCTTCAATGTCTTTAGTCTTTATTTCCAATTGAAATCCCAGCTGGTTTAATATCTCTTTCCGTCTCGGAGATTTTGATGCTAATATCATGCTCTTCTTCCCTCTCTATCTCTTCTATATCAACGATTTTTTTAATTTCATCTTCCTCTAATCCATCAAAACTCTCTGAATCAATACTCATCAACTCATCCTCATTATTCCCTAACTCTTCTAAACTATCTTTCTCTTGGTATATCTTTTGAATATTACATATCTCATCATATATATCCTTCTCTAATTTAGCTTGTTTTTCAAGTCTAATTCTCTCTTCTTTTAATCTTTTCTCTTCTCTTTTACGAGCTATGTGTCTTTTGAAAAGATTAATTATAGATAAAATTGATTTTCTTATCATTTTTCCACAAATTATAATTACTGATATAAAGATTAAAAAAATTAAGCAACCTATAAAAATATCCTCTCTAACATGTGGAAATATTTTTAAAAACGTATATAACTCTATATATCCAAGATTTATATTTAAAAGTCCAATTTGAATAATATGTTCTTGAACTCCGTCGATTGCTATTTCACCTAATTTTCTTAAACTATCTACTAAATAAAGATACCCAGTTGCTATTCCAAGAATTATCATAAAAACTAACCTTACTTTTAAAACTACCCTTTTATTTGGATTCTTCATAAACAAAGAAAATCCATAAGTTATTAAAAATACCCATAGCATTTTTTCATATATTCCTAAGTATTCATGTAGGTATAAATATACATTATTTATTTGTAAAAAATTTGGATAAAAATAACCTAAAAAAAAGTAAATCAATGAAACAATGTATATAACTTTAAAACTAAATAACATCTTTATATTTTTCATTCATGCACCTTTTTATTAAACTTTTTTCATAATATTGTACCATACAGATATAGAGTTTTCAAGCAATTAAGATTTGGGTAATAAAAAAGTAGACTTCTTTGAAGTCTACTGTATAATGTCTATAAAGTGGTGCGAGAGGAGGGACTTGAACCCTCACGTCGAAACGCCAGATCCTAAGTCTGGTGC
>NZ_JRJZ01000019.1:0-1243 GCF_000800875.1 Cetobacterium sp. ZWU0022 | reverse complement strand
TGGTATTAAGTCAAGTTTTTAAACATAATTTTATAAATTATGCAACTTGTTTCTGATAATCAGCTGGAGATAAATAACCTAGTTTTTTCTGAATTCTATGGTTGTTATACCAGCCTTCTATATATTTAAATAAAGACTTTTTAGTTTCTTCAAAAGTCTTTGGTTTACTTTGATAAATTAACTCTTTCTTTAAAACTGAATGAAAAGATTCTATAGGAGCGTTATCATAAGGATTACCCTTTCTTGAATAAGAAAGGGTTGCACCTAAATCTTTAACTTTAGCTACATAATCTTTACTCGTATACTGCGATCCTTGGTCTGTATGGATAATACAGCCTGTAAGATCACTGTTTAAATTAAGTTTAGAAAGAGCTTTTAAAACGATATCTGTTGTCATTGTTGTGGAGTACTCCCAACCTTTGATTTCGTTTGTATGTAAATCCATAAATGAAGCTAAATATGTCCAACCAAAATCTTTTGTGTAAATATATGTGATATCTCCTACTATTTTCTCGTTTATTGAGGTAGTTGAAAAATCCTGTTTTAAAAGATTACTTGCAGGTGCTTCAACTTTTGATTTAATTGTCTGGGGCTTGTACTTTTTTCTAGTAATAGATGAAAGACCTAATGCTCTCATAATTCTTTGAACTAGCTTTATACTCGCGGGATAACCCTCACGATTAAGTATTGCATGTATTTTAGGAGCCCCATAAATTTTAGAATTTTCCTCATAAATTCTTTTGATTTGAGAAGATAATAATTCATATCTCTCTTGAGTCTTAGTAGTAGTTTTATTGAGATTAAAGTAGTAAGTAGCTCTACTAATTTTAAAGATTTTACACATTTTTTCTTGGCTGTATTTAGGTTTTAATTGCTTGATAAGGTCAGTTATCTTAGTATCATCTAGTTTTTCGCGAATATTGTCAAAGCCTTTTTTAGAATAGCACACTCTTCTTTAGCAGCGGCTAGTTCTTTTTGAAGCTTTCTAAAGTCATCGAGAGTGACAACCTCATCACTTTGGGTATTAATATTACTATATTTTTTTCTCCAAAGAATAAGATTGGATGAAGACACACCATATTCACGAGATACCTCTTTAAGAGACTGACCATTTAAAATTAAGTTAACAAGAGTTTTTTTAAACTCTTCATCATAAGTTTTTCGTTTAGACATAAAATCACTTCCTTCAAGTTTTAGTTTACATGATTTGTTATTTTATGTCTACAAACTTATTCTAGCACCA
>NZ_JRJZ01000102.1:0-1844 GCF_000800875.1 Cetobacterium sp. ZWU0022 | reverse complement strand
TGCCAATTTTACAACAATCGAAAAGGCCAAAAAAACAACAAAATACTCTTGCCGTTTACACCTAAATTTTCAGCATATTATTTTTCAACTAATAAAGTTAGAAAAACTATTATTAAATATTCAGCTTTTACAACAAGGGGATCGATAACAGGTCCAAAATTATCTAAAATTTTAGTTCCTATTTTACCCTTAGATGAGCAACAACGTATCGTTGATATTCTTGATAGATTTGATACTCTAGTAAATGATATTAAAGAGGGATTACCAGCAGAGATAGAAGCAAGAAAGCAACAGTATGAGTATTATAGAGATAAACTACTTACATTTAAAAAGTTAGAGGTTTAATTTTAGATTTTAGAGGAGATTTTCTCCTCTTTTTTTCTTGTTTGTAATATTTACAATATTTATAAGATTTACGGCAAAAACATAAACGCTACGAACCCAATAAAATCAATGCTTATCGAAAGGCAAAAAAAGTTAAAGGTATAAAGATTACGAAGAAAGGTATAAAGATTACGAAGGTAAGTGCAAAAATTACGAAGAAAGGTATAAAGATTACGAAGATAAGTATAATAAAGCATATTGATGTTTTATACCTTTAATGTTATTATAATTTGAGGTGATTTTTTTGAAAAAATTGAAAGATTTAACGTTATTTAAACCAAATCAACTGATTGAAATAAAAGGTGCTCCATTAACAACTCAAGGGCTTTTAACATATGATTATATTTTACATAGATTACAACAAGAAAAAGCAGATAGTATTGTTTTGTCTTTAGGTGAGATAACAAAAGCAATAGGAATTGATAGAAATTATGAAGAAATATATTTATATTTAGATTCTTTACAAAAAATAAGGATTGAAAGTAAAGATGCTAAAGGAAAACTTTGGGGAGCTTTTAATCTTTTAGCAGAATATAGAAAGTGTGAAGATGGAGTTTTTGTTGCTGTTCCTCCAACAATATATAAAGCTTTAAAAACAGAAGAAGATAATAAAGATAGTTTATATTATACAACGATAAAACTTCTTGAAAAGAGAGTGTTCAGATGTGTTTATAGTTTAATATTTTATGACTTCTTTAAAAAGTATGAAAAAATTAATATTCCTATTTTAGAATTAGATGAAATTAGAGAAATTACAGGAACAGTTGATAAATACGGAGAATACAAAGCTTTTAAAGTACATGTTCTAAGGAAGGCTATGGATGAACTAAATAAATTTGATAAAAAATATGAGTATGATTTTGAAGAGATAAAAATTAGTCGTAGAGTTCATAAAATAAAATTCGTCAAAGTTGATAAAGATACTATTGAGGTTGAAGAAAATAGTATGTCTGAGAAGCTCTTAAAGGCTGTTTTAAAAGCTCGTAAGAATATTTATCTAGATAGTGTCTATTCACAAAAGGCTATGGATAAATTGATTTTAAAGTATGATGAAGCAGATATTATAAAAGGGCTGAATGAACTGTATAAATATAATTATGAAATAGAAAGTTTTTCTAAGATTTTAAACTCTAAAATTAAAGATATAGTAGACTCTAAAAAAGTAAAAGTTAAAAAAGAACCTGTGAGAATAGCAGAACCAGAAATTGAAGATTTAGAAAAAAGTGAGCTTGATATTGAAAAAGAAAGATTATCATTAGTAATATTAAACAGCAAACTTCCAACAAGAGAAAGAATTATACTGTTTGGTGAACTATCAGTAATTGAGGATATGAAAGCTCTAAAAGAACTTGAAAAGAGGATTAAATAGAAAGTATATTCATGTTATAATATTTAAAGATGAGACTAACTATATGAAGTCAAGTATATAATTTTGTTTTTTCTAAAATATTTTTTAGAAT
>NZ_JRJZ01000054.1:0-4987 GCF_000800875.1 Cetobacterium sp. ZWU0022 | reverse complement strand
TTATTGCGACAATTTGTCGTGTTTTAATTTTATTGCGACAATTTGTCGTGTTTTAATTTTTTTATCCGGAAAATCCGGATAAAAAAATTGATTATTTTCCTTTTTTAATCTATACTATAATTATTAAAAAAGGAGGTGAAAAGCGTTACTTTTTGAGTGACGTTAATTATGGGGAAAATAATAACTGTAAAAAATAATAAAGGTGGCGTTGGAAAATCAACTTTATCTAAAAATATTGCTCACGGTCTTGCTATGCTCGACTTCAAAACTGCACTGATTACCTCTGATGCTCAAAATGATAGCCTTATTCTTCTAGGGGGATGGTTTGAAGGTGGAAAAGGATTCAAATCTTTTGTTCAAAATGGTGAAGAGATTAAAATCAAAATCAGGGAAAACTTAGATTACTTTCCTGTAGAAACTGATATTTTTGGAATAAACTTAAAAAATAAAATCAGAAAAACATTTGAATCTTTAAGATCTAGTTATGATTTTATAATTGTTGACTGTGCTCCTGTTTTTAATGTTCTTAATGATATTATTCTTGAAATTACCGACGAAATTATCGTTCCTATAAAACTAGATAAATTAAGTACTGCTGGAATAACTAGATTGATCGAAAAAGCCGAGGGGGATAAGATTACACAAATAGTTCCAAACTTATATAGAAATACAAAGATATCTCGTGAATATTTTAATAGTCTATCTGAATTCTTTAGCAATACAGGAGTAATACTTACTGCACCAATTCCTGAAAGTGTTATTGAAGAACAACTTTCAGAAAAAGGAAAAACAATTTGGGAAACTCAAGCTAAAAAAGCAGAAGAACTTCAAAGTTTATATGGTGAAATTATTGGAGGAATTATTAATGGTTAAAAAAATTAATGTACTTGATCGTCTAAAGCAAGACTCTTTCAAGAAAAAAGAATTGCCTGCATCTTCTAATTCAGAGAAAAAAGAATTTGAGATTACTGTTATTGAAAAAGATTTTTTACCTGATACTGATGTTACTTTCAATTATGATGATATCCAAGATTTAGAAATGAAAAATGATTTGATTAGATATGAGTCACTTCTTCATATAGCTAAAAGTAATTATCATACTAAAGCTGGAGAAATTTTATTAGAAGCAAATGAGAAATATTCAAATAATAAAAGCGGAACTTTTGGAATTTGGTTAGAACACATGAAAATTGGGAAAAAAACTGCAGAACGTTTAATAAATCGTTTTAAGTTTATTAAACAACATTGTATCTCTGATGATGACCAATTTTACTTTGAAACTCTGCCTCTATCTCTAACTTATGAAATTTCAACTCCAAATGCAAATGAGGAATTAATTAAGGCTGTTCTTAATAGACAAATCAAAACTAGAAAAGAATACATCAATCTAAAAAATAATACTAAAAATACAAATATTAAAAAAACTGATATTATTTCTATTGAAAAACTATTTAACAAATTGAACTCAAATATTTCTATATTAATAGAAAATAAAATTGAAACATCATCTATTGATTCAAATAAAGCCAAAAATGTATATGAAAAAATTGAATCTTTAAACAAAGAAATTAAAAACCTATTAATGGAAATTGAGAAAACAAACTAACAATATTATTTATGAAAGGATTAAAACTATGAAACTATTTAATTTTGCAGATTTTTACTATGTTATAGAACATAATAACGAATACTTTGAATTTGAAATTGAAGATGATTTTTTAGATTCTATCTCTGAAGAATTAGACATTGATAACTTTGATATAGCTAACATGACAGAATTATCTGAAGGAATTTTCAACTTATTAATAATTACTACTAATGGAGACAATAAAAATTACGAATATAAACTTTCTCCTGAAAGAAAAGAATATATTCTTTCTGTTACAGAATAAAATTATAAAAAAATGGATTTATCATATTTTGATAAATCCATTTTTTATATACAATACAAAGGGACATTATATTAATGAATTTATTTTTATAATACTCTCTTCATCTTCATTATATTCTAAAACTAAATGTAAATTTCCAAGTTCACCTTCAAAAAATTTAGTTATTCCTAATAATCTAATTATCTTGTTTACTTCTTTTATATTTTCTCCTTCTAAAAGATCTAGTAAATCTAACTGGAACATAGACATATTTTTATATATTTTCTTTATTTCTACATTTTTAGCCTCTTGTGCTGTATTTAATTTTATAGATTCATTGCCAGTAGATAAATCTTCTGTATTTTCATTTTTGTCCACTTCTGTTGATGATATTTCAATAATATCTATTACATCCTCACTATTATTAAATAAATCTGTATTTTTTGAATTTACGACCTCTTGTGTTGTATATTTCTCGATATTTTTTATCAAATAGTCTTTTATTATCTTATCTTTAGCTGCATTAAAGGCCATTTTTTGAATTTTACCTTCTACACCACACATTGCTATATAATCCCTATATGCTTCTTCTTCTATAACCAATTTTTTTTCTAGCACTAACAAATTCCAAAAATTATCTACTTCTCCCACTATTTCCTTATTTACACTGACTTCTTGTGGTATTTCTATTTCTAAAAGTTTTAAATTATCATTTTTAACCTTTTGTGCTGTATTCTTTTTCTGCTGTGTAATATAATCTTCTGCCCATCCTTTTGATAAAGCTTGTATCATATAGCTTCTTATATTACTAACTTTCTGAACTTTTATATATTCAGCTACAAACTTTATATGTTCAAATCCATATTGTCTTATTCCATCTTTTATTACTTTTGGTAAAGTTTTTAATTCTCTAGCTTTAGACGGCAATATTTTTAAGATTTCTTCTAATTTTTCATTTGTTGGAATTCTATCAACAGTTTCAGCTTTTACAGCTTCAAAGTGATGATTTCCATCATTTTTTAAATCAACTCCACTATCTGTATGAGTTATTAATAAATTATCAAAGTGGTTTTTATCGTCATAAAAATATGTTTGCTTTAATTCATTATGAGTTTCATTAAAATAAAACTCAAACTCTGATTCAATCCATTTACTATTTTTTATAACTGTATAATTTTCTATCAAATTCATTTTTTTTAATTCTTGACAACTTTTTTCTATTACTTTTATCGTTCTTCCAATTTTTTGAATGTTTTCACTCAACGGAATTCTTTTTATAAGATTTATAGATAAAACTTTTATATACATTCTATTAAATCTTAATTTGTTTATAAGCATATATAAAGCTCTAGTTATAGGATTATCCATGCTTAAAAGAAGTTGTGAATCATATACTAAGTACCCTTTTCTAATAATATTATCATAAAAATGCTCTGAAATTGATACTTTTATAACCTCTTTTATTCTTCTATCTGTAAATAACTCCTTTTCTGATTCCTGTGCTTGTTTTACTGAAATCATATGAATATTCATTATATTTGTATTTATTTGCTCTTCTATTATTCCCTTTATTTTATTAGAATATAAAGAGTTTTTAAATGTATAACTAGTTTGTGAAAGTCTTATTAACGCTTTTGATATTCTACCATAAAATCCCTTAAACGATTCTTGGGCTATACCCATATTTGTTAAAATCTCACTTATTGTTGTATAAAACATATTATTATATCTTTTATCTCTCATTATTTTTAATAATGCTATAAAAACTCTTTCCTCTAATTCACCTGGTATATAATCTCCTGATGTTGGATTAACTTGGATATAAGCTTCTTTTGATCTATTAAAAAAATATCTTATTATTTGATTTTTTTTCTTACTTGTACTCTTAGTAAACAATGGATATTCTATCATATTTATATCAATTCTTACTAAGCTATGATTCTTTTCATTTTCAATTTCAGAAACATCCAAAAATTTTTCAACTATTTCACTTGGACCTGTATCAATAACTTGATTCATAGGAATCTCAAATTTTTTTAATTTTTTCATTTTCACCAGCCCTTATTGTTGTATATTATAATATCTATTCCTTTTATATTGTATATAATACAATATAAGCAAAGCTTTTTCAAGATATTTTACCGTGACTATTGTATAAAATATCTAAAAAAAATCTCTTAATTCAAATATAGTAATCAATAACGTCTATTTTTTAAATTTTATAAAAACTACAACAATAAAGGCTATATATATACAACACATATGGATTTTAAATACAGCATCTACGGACACACATATACAACATCAATGTCCATATATATACAACATCTACGGACATGTATTTTTCTTTTTATTTTAAAGAGAATACTTATTTTATCTATCTTTATAGACTATTTTATTATTTTTTATTTCAATACAACAATATAAACAACTATAAACAAATAAAACAACTATAAACAATCTTTTATTAACTAATAATTTTAAAATTATCTCTTTATAATATAACTTATATTAAATTAAATAAATTAATATCACATTTTCAGATAATATAATACTAAGATAGGTAACTAAAATGTCAAAACACAAATATGACAATAAATTTAATGGAATCTAAAACAAAAATTTTTCTAATTTCAAAGATAAAGATTAATTGACTAATAAAAAAAGAATCAATTAAAAAGATTTAATTACCATAAAAAAAAATTTATAACATAAAATAGACTTCATAATAATTTAAATTATATTACTTAAAATCTAAAAAATAAATTTTTATAAAAAAATATAAATTAATTCATAGTAAATATATTTGATATTATTTAAATATTAAATATATTTTTCTTTATATATTAAGAAGTAAGATTTCTTAAAAAAAATAAATTTTTATAAAAAATAAAAAAGTTTGTTGACATTATTTAAAATTTATGGTACTATTATTTTTGTCAGCAGCAAACAGCTGATGCAAAACAAAATAGTTCGGAATATAGCGCAGTCCGGTAGCGCACCTGCCTTGGGAGCAGGGGGCCGCAAGTTCGAATCTTGCTATTCCGACCATTTAATTGGGGTGTCGCCAAGCGGTAAGGCAACGGACTTTGACTCCGTCATGCGTTGGTTCGAAT
>NZ_JRJZ01000047.1:0-709 GCF_000800875.1 Cetobacterium sp. ZWU0022 | reverse complement strand
GATAACATCAACATCAGCATTTGAAAGATCAACTGTAAGTATAGAGTTTGATTATGGTGTGAATATAGATTTAAAAAGAGGGGATGTTCAAAGAGAGATTGATGCAATCTCTGGAGAACTGCCAGATGATGCTTCAAAACCAGTGACTCAAAAGAAACTGGCTGGATCGGGAAACACAGCAATGATGCTAAACGTTTCTGGACCAAACTTCTTAGAGCTAACAACTTTTATAAATGAATTTATGACTCCAAGATTTGAAAGAATCGGAGGAGTTGGAAGTGTTGATACATTAGGATCGCCAGATAAACAGATTCAAATCCAATTTGATACAGATAGATTATCATCATATAACTTAACACCAAACGAGTTGTATGACTTAATAAAGACATCTTCTGTAAATGTTCCATTAGGAGTTATTAAAACTGGTGGGAAAGATGTTGTAGCAAGATTTATGGGAGAGTTTAATTACTTAGATGAGTTTGAAAATATGATTATCAGAAGTAATGGAAAAACTTTAAGATTAAAGGATTTAGCTGATGTTGTTTTAACAACAGAGGATCAAAGTGAAATTGCGAAATTAGACGGAAAAGAATCAGTAATGATTGTTATTGAGAAATCAACAGATGGAAATATCTTATCTATAACTGATAATGCTAAAATAGCATTAGAAGAGATGAAACCATACTTCCCAAATGGTGTAGAAGTAAAT
>NZ_JRJZ01000008.1:0-5393 GCF_000800875.1 Cetobacterium sp. ZWU0022 | reverse complement strand
AAACACGACAAATTGTCGCAATAAAATTAAAACACGACAAATTGTCGCAATAAAATTAAACCTATGTTATAATAAAAATAAAAAAGAGGTATATTTATGAATTTTAAAGTAGTAGAAAAAAACGAGTTAATGAAATTTCTAATAGAGAAATTAACAAAACAAAGTAAGAACAATATAAAAACACTTTTATCAAAAGAGCAGATAATGGTAAATGGTAAAGTGGAAAGACAATTTAATTTAATTTTAAATCCAGGAGATGAAGTTACAGTAAGTTGGGAAAAAAATAGAAATGATAAAACACCAAAAGGAATAAAAATTTTATTTGAAGATTCAGATATTGTAGTGATAGAAAAGGAATGTGGTTTATTATCAATTGCAACAGAAAAGAAAAGCAATGAAAATACAGCTTATAAATTGCTGATGGATTATATAAAATCTAAAAATAAAAGAGAAAGAATTTTTATAGTGCATAGATTAGATAAAGATACGTCAGGAGTTATGATTTTTGCAAAATCAGAAGATGTAAAAAATAAACTTCAAGAAAATTGGAATGATTTAGTTTTAGAAAGAGAGTATGCAGTTATAGTTGAGGGAGTTGTAAAAGAGAAAAAAGGGCAGATAAAATCATATTTGAAAGAAAATAAAGCATTTACAACATACTCTGTGAAAGATGATAAAACAGGTGGAAAATTAGCTATAACAAATTATAAGGTTGAAAAAACAAAAGGTAAATATACATATTTGAAAGCGGCACTTGAAACTGGAAGAAAAAATCAAATAAGAGTTCATATGAGCGATATTGGTCATCCTGTAGTTGGAGATAAAAAATATGGTGCGCAAACAAACATTTTAAAAAGATTGGGATTACACGCACATACACTAAGAATTCAACATCCAGTAACAAATAAAATAATGAGTTTTGTATCACCTACACCAAAGGAGTTTATAAGAATAATAGGAGAGTAAAAATGAAATTAAATGACTTGAAATTTTTAAAAGTGAAAATTGAGAAACATCCAACAAGAGATATTCAACTTGAATTTTTAGAAAAACCAAATGCAATTGCAGCTTTAATTTTAAACTCAAAAGAAGATAAAGTTTTATTAGTAGAACAATATCGTCCAGGAGTAAATGGAAAATTATTAGAAATTCCAGCAGGAATAATTGAAAATAATGAAGATCCAAAAGAAACATTAAAAAGAGAAATAAGAGAAGAGACTGGATATGAAATTGATAGTTTTGAACTATTATATACTCCAGAAAAACCATTGATTTTATCACCTGGATATACTTCTGAAGAGTTATATGTTTACATAATAAAGCTAAAATCAGAAGAGGAAAAAGTTTATGAAAAACAACTTGATGAAGGTGAAGATTTAGAGTGTTATTGGTATAATTTAAAAGATATAGTGAAAGCAACTAATGATTTTAAAACACATTATGTTTTATCATTATATAAGAATTTGAAAGAAACGAAGTGACATAAAGTCACTCCTCTATATTTAAATTTTCAAAAAATTTGATAGCATTTTTTAAAAGAGATATTCCATTCGAGATATCTCTTTTTTCAATTCTTGAAAAGTTTAGTTTTATAAAATTATCCATTTCGTAATCTAATCCTGGGACAATTCCTACTTTATCAATTAATAATTTGTTATATATACTTTTTGAAGAGATATTTTCAGGAAGTTCTATCCAAATTGAGCATCCTCCAGAAGGTGGATAATATTTTATATTAGGAATTTGAGATAGCTCTTTAATAATGGATTCTTGTATAATCTTTAATTTTTTTCGACAAGAATTCATATGTTTATCAATTAAACCACTATTTAAAAGAAAAGCATAAGATTTTTGATATAAAGTTGAAGTATTTATATCGCTCAAAAATTTGTTATTTAAAAAAGATGATAAAAGAATTTTTGGAACAATAATAAATCCTAATCTAAATCCAGGCATAAAAATTTTTGAAAAGCTTTTGATATAAATAACACGGTCATTTTGATCTAAAGATTTTAATGGCAATGGAGGTAAATCAGAATAATATAAGTCAGAAGAAGAGTCATCTTCTATTATGAAAAAGTCGAATTTCTCTGCTAATAAAAGTAGTTTTTTTCGTTTTTCTAATGATAAATTAATTCCTGTGGGAGTTTGAAAGTTAGCCATTAAATATATAAATTTAATTTTTCTTTTTAATAAAATCTTTTCTAGTTGTGAAATATTAAGCCCATCTTTTTCTAAATCAATTGTTTCAATAGTAAGGTCTTGAGATTTAAACGATTTTACTGCACCTAAATAAGTTGGAGATTCAACAACAATAATATCTTTAGAAAATGCTAAAGTTTTAGAAATTAGATCAATACCTTGTTGAGCTCCAGATAAAATATGAATATTATCAGTTAGTGTGAAGATATTTAAACTTTGTAATGATAAATTAATAGCTTCTCTTAACTCTAAATTTCCTAATGGCCCTTCATTGATTAAAGCCATTTCTTTGTCTCTATCTAAAATAAAATTAATGGCATATTTAATATCTGAAACAGGAAGAAAGCTAAAGTTAGGGGTGGAGTTAATAAAATCGATTTTAAGAGAATGGTTATTACTATATAAATCATCATTTTCAAGATTTGAAGTTTTCTCTTCTTTTCCGAATAAAAAATTTGAATTAATAAAGAATCCACTTCCTTTAGAACTTTTTATATAGTTTATTTTTTCTAGTTCAGAATATGATTTGGCAACGGTATTAGAACTAATATTTAAAAAGTTTGAAACTTTTCTAATTGAAGGCAATTTTTTTACAATCTCTTTATTTTCAATTTTTTCTTTTAAAAAAGTATACAAAGGAATATATATAAATTTATTATTATCAATTTTAAAATTTTTAAATAGTTTATCCATTAAAACCTCCAAAAAGTGTATTAATACAATTTGTTTTATTTTTTTGAAAAATCTAGTCAAGTATGTCATACTAATAAAAGTATAACATAAAATCAGGGGAGGAAGAAATGAAAAACTTTTCAAAATTTTTTAAAATTATTTTTTTTATAATAATTTCAGTGGTTACTTTTTCTAATAATAGTAATGAAACTATTAAAGTTGCTTTGGGATATAGTGCTAGATCTTACGATCCACATAGACATACAGATAGTTCAACATTAGCTATAACAAAACAAATTTATAACAATTTATTTATTCTTGATGATAACGGTAAAATTGAGGGTGAACTAATAGAGAAGTTTGAGATTGAAGAAAATATATTGAAATTGAAAGTAAGAGAAAATATCTATTTTCAAGATGGAGAAGAATTAACAGCTGTGATTATAAAAGAGAGCTTGGAAAGAAATAAAGCTATCCCTGTAACAAAAGTTTTAGTAGATCCAATTGAGAGTATAGAAGTTATTGATAGATACAATCTTCAAATAAAATCATCAACAAATTTGAATATAGTATTGCATAATTTTACGCATTCATCGTTAGCAATAGTAAAAAATAGCAGAGATGGAAAATTAGTAGGAACTGGAGCATTCAAATTATTAGATTGGGGAACTGGAGTTAAAGTTATTTTAGAAAGAAATGAAAATTATTTTAAAAAGAAATCTGAAATTTTAAAAATAGAGTTTGTAACAATACCAGAGGCCACAAATAGATATATTGCATTGGAAACAAATGAAGTACAAATAGCGTATGATATAGCTTCTATAGATGTGAAAGCTTTAGAAAAATCCAAGGAATTAAGAGTAATTAATGAATTATCTTACGGAACAGATTTTTTATCAATTAATACAGAAAAAGCACCTTTAAATGATGTTAATCTAAGAAAGGCGATTAATTTTGCTTTAGATAAAGAATCAATAAATGAAGTGATATTTGAAAATACATCAAAAGTGGCCAATTCTATAATTCCACCAAATACATTTGGATACTCAGCAAAAGAGGACAAAATATATAATTTAGAAAAAGCAAAAGAGATAGTGAAAAATTATGAATTGCCAATAAAAATTGATTTATGGATATATGAAGATACGAGTAAATATCAGATGGCTCAGATTATTCAGGCAAATCTGAAAGAGATTGGAATAGAGGTAGAGATAAAAACATTAGAACTATCATCTTTTTTACAACTATCAGCAATGGGACAGCACAATGCTCTGATAGGGTTATGGTATACAAGTACTGGAGATGCAGATTATGGATATTATCCATTACTTCATAGCACTTCAAAAGGTGGAGTGGGGAATAGAAGTTTTTATGAGAATAAAGAAGTAGATAGATTATTAGAAGAAGCTAGAAAAGAGCAAAATCAATCAAAAAGAAAAGAAAAGTATACATCTGTTCAAAATATAATTTCTGAAGAAAATCCAATTATACCGATAGTATATAAAACATATACAATAGGATTAAATAAAAAAATAAAAGGATTTAAATTCAATCCTAACGGGAATCATATATTAGAAAATATACATTATTAATGGATAAAAATGAGGGAAATTTCCCTCATTTTTTGCTATAATATAACAAATACAGGGAGGTGGCTTTAAATGAAATCAGTAGCATTGGATTTAGATGGAACACTATTAAATTCTAAAAAAGAAGTGAGTAAAGAAAATATATCGATTTTAAGAGAGCTTTATAAAAAAGGAATAGAAGTTTTTATAGTGACAGGAAGGTCGTATAGTGCAACAGAAGGAGTTATAAAAAAATTAGAATTACCGATAACGGCTATTTGTTATAATGGGGCAAAGGTAGTAGATAGTAGAAATAATGAAGTAATTTATGAACAACCACTTTCAAAGGATATAGTAAGCATATTGATTAAAATATCTAGAAGAAATAAAGTACATTTAAATTTATATCAAAACGAAGAGTGGATAGTAGAAGATAAAAATAACTGGCAAACAAAATACTATAGAGATAATATAGACTTGGATGCTGTACAAAAAGATTTTGATACATTTGATAATCTTGAAATGACAAAGGCGCTTTTTGTAGATGAAAGAGTAAATCTTTTAGAAATAGAAAAAGAAATTAAAAAAGCATTAGGTGACAGAGTACATTTAACTTATTCACAAGAAAAATATTTAGAAGTTTTGAATACTAATGTGAATAAAGGAAAAACTTTGCAGAAAATATTAAATGACAAAGGATTAGGGCTAGAAAGTTGTATAGCGTTTGGCGATGCAAATAATGACAAAGAGATGCTTATGATGGTTGGATGTGGAGTTGCGATGGGAAATGCAGAAGACGAATTGAAAAATATTTCAAAAGAAGTTACTGATACCAATGATAATCACGGTGTGTATAAATTTTTAATACAAAGAATATAAAAAAGTGGACATAAGAGTCTTCTTCAAATTTTGTGTAAACTCTAAAAATTAAGAGTAATATTTTATATTTTT
>NZ_JRJZ01000058.1:0-539 GCF_000800875.1 Cetobacterium sp. ZWU0022 | reverse complement strand
TAACTATGAAGAAATATAATTTAGCTTTTAAATATAGAATATATCCTAATGAAACTCAAGCTAATACAATCAATGCAACTTTTGGTTGTACTAGACTTGTGTATAATAGATTTTTAGCTCAGAGAAAAGAACTCTATGAATCTGAGAAGAAATCAGTAACTTACAATACTCAAGCGAAAGAATTGCCGCTACTTAAAAATGAATTACTATTTTTGAAAGATGTAGACTCAATCGCATTACAACAATCTCTTAAAAACTTAGATGCAGCATATAAGAATTTTTTTCAGAAAAGAGCTGATTTTCCGAAATTCAAATCTAAAAAATCTAGTAGAAAATCATATAATACTGTTTCTACAAATGGAAATATTAGAATTGAGGGCAATTCTATAAAACTTCCTAAGCTAGGTTTAGTTAAAATTAAATTTCATAGAGCGATACCTCAAAATTATGTAATCAAATCAGCCACTATTAGCCAAGAACCTAATGGGGCTTTTTACGTTTCTGTACTCACAGAATTCGTGGCAGATATAGTTCCTGTA
>NZ_JRJZ01000166.1:0-686 GCF_000800875.1 Cetobacterium sp. ZWU0022 | reverse complement strand
ATCCCTAACAGGTTAAGCTGAGGAAATGCGAACCAGAGGTGGTCGAGATAATGATAGGTCAGGAGTCAAGTTTATAAGGTAAGAATGCACGCATGTGCTGACAAAGTTTCGAATGTACGGCTCTAAAATAGAATACAACAGAAATGTTGTAACCACAAAATTGTGGTGTAAGTGGCGATTAGTAAAAATTTCCGTTATGAAACTAGCTATACAGTTAAAGGTAGTATCCAGCTTACAGGATTATAGAAACTACCTAAGTAGATTTATGGAACGTGGAAAACAAGACACACCAAGAATCTAGTTAGAGGGTTGGTGAATATAAGTTAAAGATTTAATGAAATTTCTTTAGTCTTGTGAGAGTAGGGGCACAGTACCGATGAAACCATGATAATAAGTGGCCCCAAGTCAATAATTTTAAAATTGTTTTAATTTAGAATTAATAGAGGAATGGTAGTAAACCAAGAAAATAAAGTTTTCTAATTCTTAGGAAGAGGGAGGCGTACAATCTATGAGTTTAATAGACTGTATAATTGATGAATCAAATATTTATAGAGCAATTAACATGCTGAAAAGTAATAAAGGAAGTAAAACTCCTGGAATGAATGGCGAAACCATAAGCGATATATTAAAAATTGAAGATGAAATAGTAAAACGAATTAAATATGATTTAAAGGGCAGATACACAC
>NZ_JRJZ01000037.1:0-61507 GCF_000800875.1 Cetobacterium sp. ZWU0022 | reverse complement strand
TTTAGTAAATTATAACAAATAAATTGATGAAGATTTTTATATCTTCATTATACGAGGTGAAAATATGAAGAAAAAAATATTTTTATTTTTGCTTCTTTCTATTATTTCAATTTTTGGAGGTATTAGGGAGGAAGCTAAAAATAAAGCGAACCTATATACTTTTGTAAGCTCTGAAATAAAAGAGTTAAAAAATGAGAAAAAAGATAAATATATAGTGCTTGATATTTCTAAAAAAAATGTTGAGTTTTTAAATAATTCAAATAGAAACAAAAAAGATGAGGATATAGATGAAAATGATACTCAAATCTATCTGATTAATTCTAATTTTACTCCAATTTTAAGAGTTAGTTTAATAGATGAAGAGTTGTCAAAAAGATATTCGTATAAAAGTTTAACCTATACAATTTTAAATAGAGATCAAAATCGAGTTTTAAGAATTTAAAAAATAGTTTTTTCAGAAAATGAATATTATATAAAAATTGGAGGAAAAAATGAAAAAACTATTAATAACTGAAGAAAATGAAATTTTACAAAAAAAAGAGAGTTTTATGGAGAAATCTTTTAAAGTTCTTTTTTTAATTATGTTCGTGGGATCATACTTGCTACTTTTAGGTATAATGTCTTTTAAACTTTTAGAATATATATTTATATATTTTATTTCAAGGTAGGTGTATAGATGGGTGTTGAAATATTAGTAGTAGGAATTATAATACTTATTAGTTTATTTTCAATAAGAATATCTAAAAAACTGGAGATTCCTTTGTTAATAATGTTTTTATTAGTAGGAATGTTGGCTGGTTCAGAAGGAGTCGGTGGAATTTATTTTGATAATGCATTGGTTGCTCAAAATATTGGGACAATAGCATTGATGTTTATAATATTTTCAGGTGGATTGGAAACTGATAAGGCGGATGTTAGAAAATCACTATGTCCGAGTGGAACTTTGGCAACTCTAGGTGTACTTTTAACAGCTGGATTATCTAGTGTTGCAGTATACTATTTAACTGATTTTACTTTGAAAGAGTCACTACTTTTCAGTGCGATGGTTTCGTCAACTGATGCAGCAGCGGTTATGTCGATACTAGGAGATTCGAAGTTAAAAAAAGATGTTAAATCTGTTGTTGAGATTGAATCTGGAAGTAATGACCCTATGGCTTATGCACTGATACTATTTTTACTTTCATTCTTTAAAGAGGGGGAAAATCCATCGTTAGTTGTAGGAGTTATATTTTTATTGAAGCAGATAACTTTAGGAGCTATGATAGGTTATATCTTTGGAGTAATAACTCTTCCTTTAGCGAACTATATAAAAATAGTGAGAGAGGAGTTTTTAACAATTCATCTGATAGCGATGCTATTTATATGTTTTGGTTTGGCTACAGTTTTTGATGGAAATGGGTTCTTAGCTATATATATAGCTGGAATAATGGTTGGAAACAAAAAGTTTAACTATAAATTAAACTCTATCAGAAATATGAGGCTTATAACTTGGTTTATGCAAATTGGGATGTTTGTGATGCTAGGTCTTCTTGTTTTTCCGAGTCAACTATTAGGCTATATAGCAGTAGGAAGTTTGCTCTCTGTAATTATGATTATTGTTGTTAGAATACTTATTGTTTATGGACTGTTGCTTCCATTTAAATTCTCTTCGAAAGAGAAACTTTTTATATCTTGGGCTGGTCTAAAAGGAGCTGTTCCTATTATATTTGCAACTATGGCTGTCACAGAGGGATTACCTAATGCTCAAGGAATGTTTAATCTAACGTTTTATATTGTCGTATTTTCAGTTTTGCTTCAGGGAATGACGTTGAAGTATGTTGGAAAAAAATTAAATCTATTCGAAGAGGAGATTGAAACAGAGAATGTAATTGAGGTAGATGAATTAGAGGAGTTAGCACTGAAGAAGATGTTACTTCATGAAGACTCTGAATATGTGGATAAAAAAATTAAAGAGTTAGAACTTCCACAGGGAATGTTAATTGTTTCTATTAAAAGAGGAGATAGCTATGTAACTCCTAAAGGTGATGTGGTACTTTTAGTAGGAGATACTCTTCTATTTTCTCGAAATTAATTGTATTTTTCTCAATATAGTTATAAAATAGAATATAAAATTAATTTATTTTTTGTTTAGAAGGATGTGAGAAGTTGAGTAAAATTTTTATAAAAAAGGATAGAGAAAGATTATGGTATAGTGGTCATCCGTGGATGTACTCTGGAGCTGTGGAAAAGATAGAGGGAAAACCAGAGGGTGGATCTGTTATAGAGGTATATAACTCGAAGAAAGAGTTTATAGGATATGGACACTACAATAAGAATTCAAAAATAATGGTTCGTATGCTTGAAAAAAATATTGATAAAAAGATAGATTTGAATTGGTATTGTGAAAAAGTGAGAGAAGCATTCACTTTAAGAGAGATGATATCTATAGATAGTAATGGTTATAGACTTATTCACAGTGAATCTGATTCTTTACCTGGAGTTATAGTGGATCGTTTTGGTGATTACTTAGTGGTTCAAGCTTCAACTCTTGGAATGGAGAGAGATAAAAATCTTTTAGTAGAAGCTTTGAAAAAAGAGATTCCTAATGTTAAGGGAATATACGAAAAAAGTGAAGGGGATGGGAGAAAGTTAGAAGGGCTTCCAGAAGTTTCAGGAGTACTTTTTGGTGAGGTTCCAGATGAGATTGAAATCTATGAAGGAAAAGCTAAGTTTACAATAGATTTAAAAGGACAAAAGACTGGATTCTATTCAGATCAAAGGGACAATAGAGTTTTGATGGGAAATCTTTCAAAAGGAAAGGATTTCTTAGATGTATGTAGTTATACAGGAGGATTCTCTCTTCATGCAATGGTAAATGGTGCTAACTCATCAACTTTAATAGATGTGAGTGAGGATGTTTTAAATGTAGCTAGAAAAAACTTAGGGGCTTATGAAAATGTTGAGTTTATAAAAGGGAATATCTTCAATGTCTTAAGAGACTTAGTGAAAGAGGGGCGTCAATGGGATTTAGTAAATTTAGATCCTCCGAAATTAGCTCCGAATAGAAGAGATTTAGATAAAGCGTTAAAAGCTTATAAGGATATAATTTTAAATGGATTGAAGCTAACAAAAAAAGGTGGATTCTTATCTATCTATAGTTGTAGTGGAGCTGTAACAAGTGCTGATTTAAGAATGGCATTGGCGTTTGCAGTAAAAGATGCAGGAGTAAAAGCGATAATCGTTAATCAACTGCACCAAAGTCCGTGTCACCCGATATCAGTAGCAGTACCTGAAACTGAGTATTTAAAAGGGTTCTTAGTTAGAGTAATATAAAATTTAAATTGAAGGAGCGTGCCAATATTTGGTGCGCTCTTTTCTTAAAATATAAGGATGGTGGCGTTAGATGAAAAAAATTAGTTTATTATTTTTGACGGCAGCGATTGGTATGAACTTATTTGGAAGTGAGATGAAAAGTTTAAAATCAGAGAGTGTTAGAGATCGTGAGATTGAAGAATCTCTGATAAGGGAGTTTGATTTGAAACGTGGAGAGGATAAGATCAATTATATGTATAATAGAGTTGATTTGAATGGCGATGGAAAAAATGAGGTTATAGTATATGCTTATGGACCTATGATAGGTGGAACTGGTGGCGACTCAGGATTGGTTTTAAAAGATAGAAGTGAGGGATATGACACGATTTCTAAATTTAGTCAGCTTAGAATACCGATAGTTATCAGTGATAAAAAAACAAAAGGTTGGAAGGATATTATACTTTCTGTATCTGGAGGGGGAGCTGAACCTGGCATGGTAGAGATGAAATTCAATGGAAAAAAATATCCAAGTAATCCAACGGTTTTACCACTTATATCTGATGAGAGTAAGATAAAAGGAGTAAAAATTTTAACAGATAGTTACGAAGAAAATAAAGGTATCCCTTTAGAGTAAAATAAAAAGACCACTTTAAGTTTTTACTTAATGTGGTCTTTTTTATCTCAACAACTAAATCTTAGCTGATATATTCATTGGTGGAGATGACGGGAATCGAACCCGTGTCCAAAATTGCAAGCGCCATAAGCTTCTACAAGCTTAGTTTGCTATTTAGATTCGCAATAGTTACTCCCGCAAACAGGGCTAACTAAAGCTATCCTCTAAAATGTCCCCTATAGCTTAGAGAAATTACTTAGGGTAATCTGTATTTAAGTGACACCTTGATTGAACGCTCCTACAGAAGAGAATGTTCAGAGGTGAGCTGACATTATGCAGCTAAAGCGTAATTATTGTTTCCATCTAAACGATGAGTTGACCTCTCACAGCGGTCAACCTGGCCTGCTACCTATAACCTCACAACCCTGTCGAAACCTTTGCATCCCCATTTATTCAATTGTAGGATTATTATACCATAAATCTTTCTTAAACTCAATTCTCATTGTTCATCTTTCTCATTTTTTTTATAGTTAGATAAAACATTCCAATAGCAACAGATGTATCAGCTATTGGGAAAGCTAACCAAACCCCAACCTCTTTGAAGAAATATCCTAAGATATAAACTAGTGGAATATTTAAAATAAGAATTCTAATCAAGAAAAATCTTGTTGCAAGAGCACTTTCTTTTATAGATTGGAAGAAATTATTACAAGCTAAAAATAGTGCTGTAAATGGCATCAAAAATAGATTTATTCTCATTGCAGATATAGTAAACTGAACAAGAGTTGGGTCATTTTTTATAAAGAATTTAACAACATTTTCAGTGTAAATCATCATTAGTAGAATTAGTAAAGTAGATACACTTAAAACTGTTAAAAGTTGAATTTTTAGAACTTCTCTGACTCTTTTATAATTTCCAGATCCGAATGTATATGAAATTATGGCAGCTGTTCCTTGATTAAATCCTTGTAAGCTAGTATTTATAACACTTCTACAGATAGAGATTATTCCAATAGCAGCAGTGGCAATATCACCGCCATATATACCTGCCTCTCTATTAGTTACAGTAATAACCGAAGATTGTAAAAGTTGATTGAAAAATCTAGGACTTCCAATTTTAAAAATCTCCATCAATATCTTAGGATTTAAAGAAATATTTTTTCTTTTGAATGAAACAACATTCGATCTCATGAAATATACAATAACGTATGCTGCACTTAGTGCTGTTGCTATAAGGGTTGCAAGAGCAGCTCCTCCAATTCCCATATCAAGTTTGATAATAAAAATATAATCTAAAACAACATTAAAAAGACCAGTAAAAATATTTACTCCCATCGCTGTAACAGAATCTCCAATTCCTCTAATTAAAGTACTTTGTCCTAAAAGAATTTGGAAAGTAGCTATAGGAATTAAGAAATTTGTATATTGAATAGCTGATGACATATTAGTTTGACTAGCACCTAAAATTTTTAAAATAGGATTGTTGAAAGTAAAAAGAAATATACTTAAAAAAATTCCGATTATAAATATCCATAAAAATCCTGTGCATAAAACTTTTTCAGCACCATCTTTATCCTGTGCTCCAAGCTTTACACCAACTATTATGGCAATTCCAGAAAAAGCAAAATTAAAACTATTGATAATCATAGCATAAGGGAAAACGAGGGCAACTGCTGCCATGCCCTCTCTTCCTGCTACTTGACCGATGAAATATCTATCTGTTAAAACACAAAGCATTCCTATGATAGCTCCTAAAGATGAAGGAATACTAAATTTTAAAATAGTCATCAAGGTACTTTGTTTTTCAAATTTTGAACTTAAATCTTGCAAAGTTTATCCCCCTGTAAAATATTATATTAAAAAATAAACAGAGAAGTAGTTGAAAACACTTCCTGCTAAAACAAAAAGATGCCAAACTCCGTGAGTAAATTTTTTATTTTTCATAAGATAAAAAATAGTTCCAACTGAGTAACTGATTCCGCCCCAAATTAAAAGATTTAAAGAAAGTGGTGTAACTAAAGCTTTTAAATCTTTAAATACAAACATTACCATCCAACCCATGAATAAATAGATTAAAGTAGAGATAACTTTAAATCTACCTACAAAAAATACTTTAAAAATTATTCCTGCTAAAGTCATTCCCCATTGAATAAAGAAAAGTGTCCATTTGGTTCTACCATCAAAAACACCTAAAAGGTACGGTGTATATGAACCAGAGATTAAAATATATATAGCAGAGTGATCTAGTATTTTAAAGAATTTTTTTAGATTTCCAACGTAAAGAATATGATATGTTCCAGACATAGTGTAAAGTAAAACTAGTGAGAAACAAAATACCATAGAACCAACAACATATCCAACATTTCCACTTTTAAGAGAGTGAACCAATAGAGCACCAGTTCCAATCAGAGCTAAAATAGCTCCAAAATAGTGAGTCATTGAATTGATCCACTCTTCTAATCTAGTTAAAGCAGTCGCCATTTTTTTACCTCCTAATCATTTGTTTTGAAATTTAAAACAAGTTCATCAAACTTAGGTTCTAACTGTCTAAGTTTAACATTAGCAGCATTTAAAAGTTTCTTTGAAGCGAGATTTGAATCTGTATTATTGTATTTGTCAGAAAGGTATACAATTTCAGCTATTCCGCTTTGTATTATACTTTTAGCACACTCGTTACAAGGGAATAGATCAACATAGATAGTACACCCTTTTAAAGTTTTAGTACTATTTAAAATCGCATTAAGCTCAGCATGACAAACATAAGCGTATTTGCTATTTAAAAAGTCCCCATCTCTATCCCAAGGAAACTCATCATCAGAACATCCAGCTGGGAATCCGTTGTATCCAACACCAACTATTCTTTTATCTGGAGTTACAATACAAGCTCCAACTTGTGTTCCAGGATCTTTGCTACGCTTTGCTGAAAGAATAGCTACTCCCATAAAATATTCATCCCAATCGATATAATCAACTCTTTTTGACATTAAAAATCCTCCTCGTTAAAAATTATTTTTTGTGTTGCAAATATAAATCCGCCAATGCGATAGCCGCAGCATTTTCTAAAACTATAGGAACTCTTAAAAGAAATGCAACATCATGCCTTCCATTTATTTTTAGTGGAAGAATAGAGTTCTCTTTAAAGTTAAATGTATCTTGAATTTTAAAAATACTAGATGTAGGTTTTACAGCAATCTTTAAAAGAAGATCATTTCCATTTGTAATTCCACCATTGATTCCACCATTATTATTAGACTCAGTTTTTCCAGTAGAGTTTATAAAATTGTCATTAAATTGACTACCCAATAATTCACATCCTTTGAATCCAGCACCAAACTCTAATCCTTTTACACCAGGAATAGAGAAAATCATAGAGGCCAAAACTGATTCAACCGACCCGAAGAAAGGTTCTCCAAGACCGATGGGAAGATTTTTTACAGCTAAAGAGATTGTTCCACCCAAAGAATCTCCAGATGATCCAGTTTCAATAAGATAACTTTCTAACTTCTCTTCAAACTCATTTTTATATAAAGTTCCAACAGTTTCAATATCTGTTTCAAATGAACTTTCACTTAATATTTTTTTTGCAATTACTCCAGCGGCAACAAGTCCAAGAGTCAATCTACCTGAAAAATGGCCTCCACCTCTGATATCATTAAATCCTGAATATTTTTGAGTCGCAGCAAAATCAGCATGCCCCGGTCTAGGATGAGATTTGAAATCAGAATAAACTTTTGAATCTGTATTACTATTTTCAAAGAAAATATTTATTGGAGCTCCAGTTGTAAAGCCGTTAAAAACTCCAGAGATTAAATTTGGTATATCTGTTTCTTTTCTAGGTGTTGTTCCGATTTTACCAGATTTTCTTTTGGAAAGATCTGTAATAAAATCATCTGTAGAAAGTTTTATACCAGCAGGGATACCATCTACTAAAACTCCAACTCCAGAGCCATGAGATTCCCCGTAAATATGAACCCTAAAAAGAGTACCAAAACTATTCATAAAAATCCTCCCAAATAAAAAATATATAACCTAATTTTAACATAAAACATCAAAAATATTAAGTGACAAAAACATGGTAAAATTAATTGCAAAATATTAGAAAAAGGTGTAGAATATAAGAATTAACGACTTGAAATGAATTAGAATTTATATTATAGATATGAAATATATTTGGAGGAGATAAACTGTGTTTATAGATGAGGTAATAATAACGGTAAAAGCTGGTAACGGTGGAGATGGAGCCGCTACTTTTAGAAGAGAAAAATGTATTCAGTTTGGAGGTCCAGACGGTGGAGATGGAGGAAGAGGAGGAGATTTAGTTTTCCTTGCGGATTCTAATATCAATACCTTAATAGACTTCAAATACAAAAAGTTATTCCAAGCAGGAAACGGTGAAAACGGTGGAAAGAAAAATATGTTTGGAAAGTTTGGAGAAGACTTAGTTATAAAAGTTCCAATCGGTACTCAAGTTAGAGATATGGAAACAGGAAAATTACTTTTAGATATGAGTACTCCAGGAGAGGAAAGAGTTCTTTTAAGAGGAGGAAGAGGAGGTTTAGGTAATACAAACTTCAAAAACTCTGTAAGAAGAACACCAACGATGGCTGGAAAAGGTAAAGAGGGAGTAGAGTTAAGAGTTAAGTTAGAATTAAAACTTTTAGCAGATGTTGCTTTAGTAGGATACCCTTCAGTAGGAAAATCAAGTTTAATTAACAAGATATCTGCGGCTAAATCTAAAGTAGGAAATTATCATTTCACTACGTTAGAACCAAAGTTAGGAGTAGTAAGACTTGGAGAGGAAAGATCGTTCGTTGTGGCGGATATCCCAGGATTAATAGAGGGAGCTCACGAAGGAGTTGGGTTAGGAGATAAATTCTTAAAACATATCGAAAGATGTAAAATAATATACCATATAGTAGATGTTGCAGGAATAGAAGGAAGAGACCCTATTGAAGATTATGATAGAATAAATAATGAGTTAACAAAGTTTAGTGAGAAATTAGCTACTAAGAAACAAATTATCTTAGCTAATAAAATGGATTTAATCTGGGATATGGAAAAATATGAAGAGTTTAAAAAATATGTAGAGTCTCATGGAAACGAAGTGTTCCCTGTATCTGTTATTTTAGGTGATGGATTAAAAGAGGTTCTAAATAAAACTTGGCATGTTTTACAAGAAACACCGAGAGAAGAACTAGAAGAGGAAGCTGATCTTGTTGATGTATTAAAAGCTAATAGAGTAAGAAAAGAACCATTTACTGTTGTTCAAGACGAGGATGGAGTATTCGTTGTTGATGGATCAATAGTTGATGGAGTATTAGCTAAGTATATCATAACTCATGATGATGAATCAGTAGTTACATTCTTACATATGCTTAGAACTTTAGGATTAGAAGAAGCTTTAAGAGATGCTGGCGTAGAAGACGGAGATACAGTAAGAATTGCTGATACAGAGTTTGAATTTGTTGAGTAATGAGTTATTTATTTGAGCTGAGCCACTAGGTTCAGCTTTTTTATTAAAAAAAAATAAGAGGTGAGAAATTATGAAAGGAATAGTTATAGCCGGGCCTACAGGAGTTGGAAAAACGGATTTATCAATAAAGTTAGCTAAAGCTTTAAATGCAGATGTTCTTTCTGCTGATTCAGCTCAAGTATATAAAGGTATGGATGTTGGAACTGCAAAAATTTCTGTGAATGAGATGGATGGAGTTATTCATCACATGTTGGATGTTGTTGAACCTATAAAAAAATATAGTGTTGGTGATTATCAAAGAAAAGGTGATGAAGTTCTAAATTCTTTAGGTGATAAAAATGTACTTTTAGTAGGAGGAACGGGACTTTATATAGACTCTGTTGTAAGGGGATTGTCTGCACTTCCAGAAAGCGATTCTGTTATAAGAGAGAAACTTATGAATGAGGATGGAGAAAAACTATTTGAAATTTTAAAAGAGATTGATCCAGAGAGTGCAGAAAGTATTCATCCAAATAATAAAAGAAGAGTAGAAAGAGCGGTTGAAGTTTTTTATCAAACAGGTGAAAAATTTTCAGTATTATCTAAAAGAAATATAAAAGGAAACAATTGTAAGTTTTTAAAAGTTGCCTTAGAAAGAGATAGAGATTATCTTTATGAAAGAATAAATTTAAGAGTAGAGATAATGATGAAAAACGGTCTTTTAGAAGAGGTCAAATCACTTTATGAAAAGTATGGAGATAATTTAAAAAAAATAAATATAATAGGCTATTCAGAGATAATTTCTTATTTGAATGATGAGATAAGTTTAGAAGAAGCAATAGAGTTAATTAAGAAAAATTCAAGGAATTATGCAAAGAGACAGTTCACATGGTTTAAAAATGATCATGACTATATTTGGTATGATCTGGATAAAATGTCCGAAGATGAAATTTTTTCAGATATTTTACAAAAATTTAATGCCTTATAAACCCTTAATGCGCCTGTAAATAGGTAAAAATAACCAAAATAATAGTCTTGATAAAAAAGTATTCGTATGGTATCATTGTACAGAAAAGCTTTAAAAGGAAGTGTTGAATGATAAAGAAAATTTATGTTGTATTTTTAATTATTTTGACTGCTTCTTGTTCAAATTTAGACAAGACAAAAGATGAAAATTTTTTAAATGTTGAAGATAAGTTAATATCAAAGTTAGAGCTTATTCAAAAAGATTTACAGTTAAACAATTCGACGAGCCTAAAAGAAAGCTTAGATGTCTCACTAAAAGAGAGATATGCAATAAATAAGTTGTCAGAATATGACTTGTCGCAAGTTAAGTTCTACTTCACAAAACCAGAAATTATAAAAAACCAAGGTGAAAATACAATAGGTTTAAGGTTTGGTGAAGAGATCTTTTATTTTAATGTAGAGTATAAATATTTAAATGGTGATTGGAGAATAACCAAATTTACAGAGAGAAGGTGAAAAAATGCAGAATGAAATAAAGCTGTATGTTCCATCCTCTTTAAAGAATCTTTCTATCATTAGAGCAATGACTAAGACATATTTAGAGCATCAAAAAGTAGAACAAAAAGATGTTATGAAAATATTATCTATTGTTGATGAACTAGCTACAAATGTAATAGAGCATGGCTATGAGTATAAATCTGGTGATATAATTATAGAACTTCAAAAGAATAATGATGTTATCCATTTAGTAGTAGAGGACAACGGAGTTGGATTTGACGAATCTAAAATTAGTAAAGATGAAGGCGGAATGGGACTTTTCTTAGCGAAAGCTATGGCAGATAATTTTAAAGTTGAGAAAAAAATCAATGGAACAAAAATAAAAGTTGAGAAGAGAGTTAAGGAGGAGATTTAACATGACTACAAATTTTGAAATAATTGAGAAAACAGTGGAAGATATAAGAGTGATAAAGGTTTGCGGAGAGTTAGATGCGTTAGTTGCTCCAAAATTAAAAGAAAGAATAGCTAAGCAAATAGAGCTTGATATAAATAAGTTTGTTATAGATTTTGCTGATTTAGTTCATATTAACAGTTTAGCAATGGGAATTTTAAGAGGGAAATTAAGAGTTGTAAGAGACTTAGGTGGAGATATAAAGTTAGTTGGATTAAACGATCATATAAAAACTATATTTGAAATGATAGGATTAGATGAATTATTTGATATTTATGCAACTGAAGAGGAAGCAATAGCTAGTTATAGATAATATTTACAAAAAAAGGAGAGACTAATGAACTTAATATTAGGAGTTGGATTAGCTATAGTTGGGTTTGCAATAATATTCAGTGTTATGTATAAAAAATCTACTATAGATAAAAAAATAGAGGAGCTTAATAACTTAGAGGATGAAAAGTTAAAAGCTAAAATAAAAGCAAAAGACATCTTAGAAAGAGCCGAAAAGGAATCTTTAGCTAAGAGTAAAGAGATAGAGATAAAAGCGAAAGAAACAGCTTACCAAATGAAAGAGGAAGCTGAAAAAGATATAAAAATTGCAAAGAATGAGTTACTACAAAAAGAATCTAGATTAGCTAAAAAAGAGGAAACTTTAGAAGCTAAAATAGAAAAAGTTGAAAGTAGAGCTTTAGAGTTAGAAGAAGTTAATGCTGCTTTAGAAAATAAAAGAGGCGAAATAGAGGATTTGAAAAAAGTTCAAGAGGAAACTTTAGAAAAAATATCTGAAATGACAAAAAATGAAGCGAAAGATATGTTGATTTCTAAATTAAAGGATGATTTAGTTCATGAGACGGCTTTAGCTATAAGAGAGTTCGAAAATAAATTAGAAGATGAAAAAGATAGACTTTCAAAGAGAGTTTTATCGACAGCTATTGGAAAAGCTTCATCTGAGTTCGTTGCAGATGCGACAGTATCTGTTGTAAACTTACCGAACGATGAAATGAAGGGTAGAATAATCGGAAGAGAAGGAAGAAATATAAGAACGATAGAAGCTCTAACAGGAGTAGATATCATAATTGATGACACTCCAGAAGCTGTAGTTTTATCAAGTTTTGATGGTGTGAAAAGAGAGGTTGCAAGAAGAGCAATTGAAAAATTAATAAACGATGGAAGAATACATCCTGGTAAAATTGAAGAGGTTGTAAATAAATCGAGAAAAGAGATTGATAAGGATATCGTTGAAGCGGGAGAACAAGCTTTATTAGAGTTAGGAATTCCTGGAATGCACATGGAAATAATAAAAACTTTAGGAAAGTTAAAGTATAGAACAAGTTATGGACAAAACGTTTTAACACACTCAATAGAGGTTGCTAAATTAGCTGCTAATCTAGCTGCAGAGTTAGGAGCGGATACAAAATTAGCAAAAAGAGCGGGACTTTTACATGATGTAGGAAAAGTTTTAGATCATGATATAGAGGCTTCACATGCAATAATTGGTGGAGAGTTCTTAAAGAAGTTTGGAGAGAAACCAGCAGTTGTAAATGCTGTTATGGCTCACCACAATGAAGTTGAATTTGAAACTGTAGAGGCTATACTAGTTCAAGCATCGGATGCAATATCAGCGTCTAGACCAGGAGCTAGAAGAGAAACACTATCAACATACTTAAAGAGATTAGAAGGATTAGAAGAGATTGCAACTTCATTTGAAGGAGTAGAGTCTTCATATGCAATTCAAGCCGGAAGAGAGATTAGAATA
Organism: Cetobacterium sp. ZWU0022; assembly: GCF_000800875.1. Taxonomy (NCBI): domain Bacteria; kingdom Fusobacteriati; phylum Fusobacteriota; class Fusobacteriia; order Fusobacteriales; family Fusobacteriaceae; genus Cetobacterium; species Cetobacterium sp. ZWU0022. Next base: position 48,480 of record NZ_JRJZ01000037.1, on the reverse strand, counting down.
ATCATAAATCCAGAAGTTGTATCTGATGATGCAGCAACTAAAATGGCTAGAGATATAGCAAAAAGAATCGAAGAAACAATGCAATACCCTGGACAGATAAAAGTTACTATTTTAAGAGAAACTAGAGCTGTTGAGTACGCAAAGTAAAATTGATTAAGGAGAAAAACAGAGTTTTTCTCCTTATTTTTTTGAGAGGTGGGAAGATAGTGTTTAAAAAGATTTTAGATGAGCATAAAAATGGAGTTATGGTTCTTAATAAAAAGTTCGAAGTTTGCTATACAAACAAGATATTACAAAAGATTTTTAATCACACCCCTGGGAAAAGATGTGGTGAGTTTTTTGAGTGTATTCATCAAAATTTAGAAAAAAAGAGATGTTTAGAGACTCAAAAGTGTGAAAAATGTAATATAAAAAATAATATAAAAAAAGTTTTAGATGGAGAGATAAAAAATATCTATATAGAAAATATAGAGTACGAAGCTTTAATAAATGATAAGATTGAAAAAATTTCAATGAGTATTGAGATAAAAAATCTACAACATGAAAATGAAAATTATATAACGATAGAGTTTTTTAAATTAAAAACTTTAGACGAGGTTTTGATATCTAATAAAAGATTGTTAGACGAAATGTTAGATAATTTAGGTGACTTTATTTTTTATAAAGATTTCTCTGGTCAATATATCTATGGAAATAAATCTTTTTGTGAATATATAGGAGTTAAGAAGATTGATTTGATAGGAAAAACTGACAGTGAATTATTTTCAAAAGTTCTAGTAAGAGAGTGGGAAAAAGGGGACAAAAAAGCTTGGAAAGAAGGGAAGTTCACATTAGAAGAGAAGATAAATGGTAGATATTTTAGAGTAACTAAGCAAAGGTTAGATACAGAGGAACAGGCTATATTAGTTTGTGTTATAAGAGATATAACATATGAAAGAAAAGAGATGAAAAAAGCTTATCAAGATAGTTTGACGGGCGTTGGAAATAGACATGCTTATGATAAAAAAATTAGAGGTGTTTTTGAAGATAAAGAGAAAAAATATAGTATAGCTCTTTTAGATTTAGATTTCTTGAGAGAGATAAATAATCAACAAGGTCATAATCAAGGTGATTTTGCATTGAAGGTTGCTGCAAAAGCTATCAAAAATTCAGGACTAAAATATATTTATAGAATTGGTGGAGATGAATTTGCATTCTTAATAGAGGATGGAGTTGATGCCTTTGAGGTTTGCCAAAGTATAAATAGAGAGATAAAAAGTGTAAAAATAGGAGATATACCTTTATCATCGAGCATCGGAGTAATTAATCTGAAATATGATGAAGGCATAATTAATAATTTTAACTGTGCGGATGAGGCTCTTTACGAATCGAAAAGATCAGGACGAGGAAAGATTACAATAAAAAAAAGATAGAGATAAGTCAATCTCTATCTTTTTTTGTTAAGCTTTTATTATTTTAAATTTAGCTTCGTATTCCTTTAAAGAGTCAAAGGCAATCTTAGAAAGAGGGAAAACTCCTGAAAGATTGATGATAGTCATAAGAGCTAAACCTAAATCAGCGAGATTCCACATAAAGATATTTTGTTGAATTCCACCAATAAAAATCATGCTAAGTGCAAAAATTTTGAATGTTGTTTGTCCCCACTCTTTTTCAGTTAGAAATCTCACATTCACTTTTCCGTAGAAACAGATTCCTAAAAGTGTAGAGAAGCAGAAAAGGAAAAGAATAACTGCAACAAAAATCTCACCAAAAACAGAACCTAAATGGTAATTGAAAGATTTTTGTAGAAGTTCCATTCCTCCAAGTCCTTCGATAACTGATGATTTCGTTAGAAGCATTACAAAAGCTGTAGCTGTACATATAACAAAAGTATCAACGAAAACACCTAAACTTTGAATAAGACCTTGCTGTACAGGATGAGCAACATCGGCACTAGCGGCAGCACAAGGTGCACTTCCAGTTCCTGCTTCATTAGAGAATAATCCTCTTTTTACCCCTTGCATTATAACGGCTCCAATTGTTCCCCCGATTCCTTGTCTGATACCAAAAGCTTCAGAGAATATTTGTGATAAAACATTAGGGATAAGTCCGATATTTTTAACTATTATAAAAAACACAATTGCAAGGTATAGAACAGCCATTATAGGAACAACCTTGTCTAAAACTTTTGCAGTTTTATCTGTTTTTCCAAAAATAACAAGAGCTGCCATTAATGTTAAAACGATAGAAACAACAAATGGATTTAAACTGAAAGCTACATTGAAAGATTCAGTAACAGAGTTTGAAACGACCTGTAATACACCAGCCCAACAAATAATTCCGGTTATAACAAAAGCGACACCCCATGATTTTTTACCTAAACCATTTTTTAAGAAAAAGCAAGGTCCACCAAAAAATTGTCCATTTTTGTCTTTTTCTCTAAAAATCATAGCTAAAGTAGTTTCGATAAATGCTGTAGCAGCACCTAAAAATGCAACAACCCACATCCAAAATATTGCTCCAGCTCCTCCGATTGAGATAGCACTAACAACACCCGCTAAATTTCCAGCTCCAACTCTAGTAGCTGTACTTATACAGAAAGCTTGGAAAGGTGATAAATTCTCTGAATTATTATTTGATTTTGAAGTTAGTAGTTCAACCATATGATTTAAAAAACGTAATTGAACAAAATTTGTTTTAATTGTAAAAAATACTCCTGAAAAAATAAGCAAAACAACAAGTAGATTCTTTCCCCAAAGGATAGAATTTAAAAAATTAACAACACTTTCTAAAATAGACATAATAATCTCCTCCTAAAATTTTAATATAAAAAACAAAAAAGCCTGTGGATTTACCACAGGCTGAAATAAACAGGTCTATGTAACAAATCCACTCACTACTATTAAAGTAACACAAAATGGATTCGTATTTTTCATGAAACAAAATACCAATCCTAGGTTAAATAATAGTAGTAATATGCATTTGTATTAAAAACTATTTTTTGTTTCACTTCTTCCTCCTCAATTAATTATTTTGAATCATTATAGCATAAATGAAAAATAATACAAGAAAAAAATAAAAAAGTATTAATTTTGGAGGGGGAAAAGGGCAAAAAATGTATTGGATATATAAATATAAAATGGTATAATAAATAATAATTTATAAAACTGATAAGGAATTGAAAAGGTGAGGAAATGTTAGTAAAAGCGGTACTTTTAATTGTTATTGGATCTATGATTGGATGGATTACAAACTATATTGCGATAAAAATGTTATTTAGACCATATAAGGAAATAAATTTAGGAATTTTTAAAATTCAAGGTCTGATTCCTAAAAGAAGACATGAGATAGGTGTAAGCTTAGCGGATACTATTCAAAATGAATTGATTTCAATGGCGGATATAACAGAAAGATTGAGTAATGCAAATATAGAAGTTCAAATGGAAAAAGTTATAGATGATATTTTAGAAAGAAAACTTGCGACAGAGATAACAACGAAATTCCCTATGTTGGCTATGTTTTTGAATGAATCAACTTTAAATAAAATAAAAGAGATAATAAAAAATTCTATTATGGAAAATAAAGATCAAATAATAGGAATGTTATTTGAAACTTTAGAAAAAAATGTAGATTTTAAAGAGATTATAGTTGAAAAAGTTGACGCATTCTCTTTAGAAGAGTTAGAAAGAATAACGTTCTCTTTAGCTAAAAAAGAGTTGAAACATATAGAGATAGTTGGAGCAATTTTAGGTGGACTTATAGGGGTTGCACAATTTGTTATAACAGTGTTTATTTAAGGAGAAAAAATGGATAGAGTAGTTTCTAATGAAGAGTTAGATCATGAAGGTGAAGTTCAAAAGAGTTTAAGACCAAAACGTTTAATTGAATATATTGGTCAAGAATCTTTAAAGGAAAAAATGGAAATTTTTATAGAAGCAGCTAAAAGAAGAGGTGGATGTATAGATCACGTTCTTTTATATGGACCTCCTGGGCTTGGAAAAACTACATTAGCTGGAGTAATTGCAACCGAAATGGGAGTTAACTTAAAAATAACTTCAGGACCAATACTTGATAAAGCAGGGGATTTAGCAGCTATTTTAACATCTTTAGAAGAGAATGATATTTTATTTATAGATGAGATTCATAGATTGAATACATCGGTTGAAGAGATATTATATCCAGCTATGGAGGATGGAGAGTTGGATATAATAATAGGAAAAGGTCCTTCAGCAAGATCTATAAGAATAGAGCTGCCACCATTTACGCTTATAGGAGCAACAACAAGAGCTGGTCTTTTAAGTTCTCCGCTGAGAGATAGATTTGGAGTAGTTCATAGAATGGATTACTACAAAGAAGAGGAGCTTCAAGGAATTGTAAAAAGAGGTGGAGCTCTTTTAGGAGTGAAAGTCGAAGAGGATGGTGCGAAGGAGATTGCTTTAAGAAGCAGAGGAACTCCAAGAATAGCAAATAGACTTTTAAAAAGAGTAAGGGATTATTGTGAAATAAAAGGAAATGGTGTTGTAGATTTTAATAGTACTGTTAAAGCATTGAATATTTTAGGCGTTGATAAACAAGGATTAGATGAGCTCGATAGAGATATAATAAAATCTATAATTGAAAATTATGGTGGTGGTCCTGTAGGAATTGAAACCCTAGCTTTAATGTTAGGAGAAGACAGAAGGACAATTGAAGAGGTTTATGAGCCTTATTTAGTTAAAATTGGTTATATAAAAAGAACTAGTCGTGGTAGAATGGTTACAGAGAAAGCTTATAATCATTTTGAGATAAAGGAGTAATGAGGATGAAAATAAGTACAAAGGTTAGATATGGTGTAAAAGCATTAGTATATATTGCAGAGGCTTCTCAAAAAGGAAATTTAGCTCGTATAAAAGAGATTTCTGAATCAGAAGATATTTCGGTTCAATATTTAGAGCAGATTTTATTTAAATTGAAAAATGAGAATATAATTCAAGGGAAAAGGGGACCAAATGGAGGATATAAACTTTCTATGGAACCAGAAGATATAACTTTACACGAACTTTATAAAATTTTAGATGAGGAAGTTAAAGTTATTGATTGTAATGAAAATAATAAAAGTAAAAATTGTTCTTGTATAGATGATGAATGTTCAACGTCTTGTATTTGGAGTAAGCTAGATATAGCTATGACAAAAATTTTAGAAGGAACAACTTTAGCAGAGCTGATAAAAAATAAGGATATGATATAGGAGTTTATAATGATAAGTGTTATAATATCTAATGAAAATATAGCAAATGAAATAATAGAGATTGTTGATAAAAATGATATTAATCATCTAAAAAATGCATTTAGAATAAAAATAGGTGAGGTAATAAGAGCCGTAGATGGTGAGTATGAGTACATCTGTGAGGTTTTATCAATTGAAAAAAAAGTTATCGAAGCAAAAATTATAGAGAAAAATGAGGACAGATTCTCATCTGCAGTAGAGATAGATGCAGCAATAGGTATTTTGAAGAATGACAAAATGGATTTAACAATTCAAAAGTTAACAGAGATTGGAGTAACTAGAATAATACCGCTTTTAACAAAAAGAGGTGTAGCTAAAATAACAGAAAAAAAAGATAAATGGGACTTAATTGTAAAAGAAGCAACAAAGCAGTGCCAAGCAGTAAAGTTAGTAGAGATTCAAGAACCTAAAAAATTATCAGAGTTGAATATAGATAGTTATGATTTAGCTGTTGTTCCTTATGAGTGTGAAGAGGAGAACTCTTTAAGGAATATATTGAATAAAATTGAAAATAAACCTAAAAAGGTTTTATATATAGTTGGTCCAGAGGGGGGATTTGAAAAAGAGGAGATTGAGTTTTTAAAAGAAAAGGGTGTTACACCTGTGTCTCTGGGGAAGAGAATATTAAGAGCTGAGACTGCCTCAATTATAGTAGGAGGAATATTAGTAAATGAGTATTGATACAAAAAAAGTTGCATTTTACACATTAGGATGTAAAGTTAACCAATATGAAAGCGAAAGTATAAAAAATCAGTTAATGAAAGTAGGGTATGAAGAGGAAGAGTTTGAAAATAAATCGGATATTTATATCGTAAACTCTTGTACGGTAACTAGTGTAGCTGATAAAAAGACAAGAAATGTTTTAAGAAGAGCAAAGAAAATGAATCCGGATTCTATTGTAATAGTAACAGGGTGCTACGCTCAAACAAATTCAAAAGAGTTATTAGAAATCGAAGAGATAGATTTTGTTGTAGGAAATAGTAATAAAAGCGGTCTTGTAGATTTTATTCAAGATATTGAGAACAAGAAATCAAAAGTTTTAACTGAGAATATATTTGAAGAGAGAAAATATGAAGAGTATGAATTTGCAACGTTAAGAGAGATGTCTAGAGCGTACATAAAAATTCAAGATGGATGTAATAATTTCTGTTCTTATTGTAAAATACCTTTTGGAAGAGGAAAGAGTAGATCTCGTTCTTTAGAAAGCATATGTAAAGAGATTGAAGTTTTAACAAAAGAAGGATTTAAAGAGTTTATAATAATAGGGATTAATTTAGGTGCTTATGGAGAAGATTTAGATTCAGATGTAAATTTAGAAACTTTATTAGAAACAGTAGTAAAGCAAGAGGGTGTTGAAAGAGTTAGAATAGGGTCGATGTATCCGGATAAAATCTCTGATAGATTTATAGAGATAATGAGAGAGAATAAAAAATTGATGCCGCATCTACATATATCTCTACAATCTTGTGATGATACAGTTTTAGAGAGAATGAGAAGAAATTATGGTGCAGATCTTATTCAAGAGAGATTACTTAAATTAAGAGAAAATGTTGAGAATATGGAATATACAGCTGATGTTATTGTTGGATTCCCAGGTGAAACAGACCAAATGTTTAACAATACTTATGAAGTAATTAAAAGTATAGGGTTCTCAGATTTACATGTTTTCCAATACTCAGATAGAGAAAAAACTTTAGCAAATACATTCACTGATAAAATAGATGGAAATGTAAAGAAAAAAAGAGCAGAGATTTTGGAAACTTTAAGAAAAGAGATGTCTAAAGAGAGAAGAGAAAAGTACTTAGGACAGGAATTAGAAGTTTTAGTAGAAGAGATAAAAGATGATGGATGTTCATATGGATATAGCCAAAATTATTTGAGAGTGAAAACGTCAAATGCAACATCAAATGTAAATGAATTAGTAAAAGTAGAGATTTCAAATTTAGAAAAGGAGTTACTAATCGCAGATGAGAAGGGAAAAAGGGCTTAATAGACAAAAGAAAAAAACAAAAACAGGAAAAACACTAGGAGGGCTTTTATTAGCCCTTATAGTGATTGGTATGTTAGGAGCATTTTTGACATATAATTTAAATAGAAGTGGAAAAAATTTAGAGGACTGGGATAGATATGCAATCATAGGAAAAAATAATATAATTGTTGTCTATGAGGATAAATTAGCAGTTAAAATACCATTTGATGTACAAATAGATAAAGAGACAACAATAAAAAAATTGGTGGATTCTAAGAACTATAAAATGGTAATAGATTCTATAAATAATTTTTTACCTGAAAAAGTTGAAAACTATAAGGTTGTAAGATATAGCGAAGTAGCTTTAAATGTAAAAAACGCTAGAAATATTCCTGAGATGGTAATAGATAATAAAAAGTATATTTTAACATCAGGAACACAATCTTTATTTGCTGATTTATATGGTGGAAATTTAAAAGGTTCTACAAATTTAGTTGTAGATATATTAAATGCAAATGGTGTTGGTGGGTATGCTAGAAAAACAGGTGAGAATTTAAAAAATAAACTATCTCTAACATATACTGCAGCAAACTATGAAAAAAACACAGAGTATAGTCTAATTGAAATTAATGAAATCAGTAAAGAGAATATTGAAAATGTTTTGGCAAATATAAATGAAAAATATTTCAAGATTAAAGAGGATACAGGAATGCCAACTTTAGCAAGTGTTGTTCTAGTTCTTGGTAGAGAGAAAGATATAGATTTTAAAATAGATATCAAAGGAACTTCAGCAGAAGCTAAGTCAGCGCTGAAAGATTTAGAAGCTTCGGGATATAAAAATCTTTCATTGAAAGAAGAAACTAAAAACTTAGATAAGTCAGTTATTGAATATAACAAAGAGGATTACTATACAGCACTAAAAATTGCAAAAAGATTAAACATAACAAATATGTTAGAGAACAATACTTTAAATAATAGAATAAATATTTTAATAGACTAAGAATCATAAGGAGTGAAAATGCTAGATTTTATCTCAATTTTATTTATTTTTATATTGGATAACATTCCTCAAACAACATCAAAAGGTTTTTTAATAATGCCTTATTTGGCTTATTTATCGTATAGAAAAGATAAAAAAATAGCATTTTTATTTCCCATATTAGCAGTTATATTAGCTCTACATTCAAGAGAGCCTGCATATGCATTTTTATTTGTAGGATTGAATATAGTTTTTTATCACCTATACTTTATAAATTTTGATTATAACATAGGAAACGTCTATGTACTTTCTCTTTTACAGATTGTAACTTGGAAATTTTATGTGGATATACCTTTTGTTGTAGTTGACATACTGTTTCTTTCAATATTTTATTTTATAATTAATTTGTTATATATGAGGAGAGCAACTAAGTGAAAAAAGATCTTGGAATAAAGTTAGGGAAAAGCTTTGAATTTAGAGGAGAAATATATAAGGTGTTCGTTTTTCTAGTTTTTATTTTACTAGGGAGTAGAATGGCGTATTTACAAATTATAAAAAAAGATAAGTACAACTATTTAGCTCAAAAAAATAGAGTTAAATTAAGAAAAATTGACGCTGAAAGAGGAAATATATACGATTCAAATGGAGAACTTGTTGTAACAAATACTTTAGGGTATAGATTGGTATATTTAAACCAAAGAACTGTAAATGAAGAGCAATTAAAAGAGATGGCTGAAGCTACAGGGTATGCTCCAGAGTATTTACAAAGAAGAATAAAATATGGAGAGATTGTTCCGTACACAAAAGAAAATATTTTGATCGATGATTTGGATTTACAGCTAGCTCATAAGTTAATGGAAAAAATCGGAGACTATCCATATTTAGAAGTTCAAAGTTATTCTAAGAGAAAATATATATATGACTCATTAGCAGCACATACAATTGGGTATGTAAAAAAAATTACAGAAAAAGAGTATGAAACACTTAAAGAACAAGGATATTCGCCACGGGATATCGTAGGGAAAACAGGGATTGAAAAAGTTTATGATTTACAAATGAAAGGAAAACCAGGATACGATTATATCGAGGTAAATGCTTTAAATAGAGCCCAAAAGATAGAAAAAAGTAAAGATCCAACACCAGGATATAATCTACATCTATCTTTAGATATGAGACTACAAGAGTATATGGAAAAAATATTTGAAGAGGAAAATCTATCAGGATCTATAATAGCGTTAGAGGCTCAGACAGGAAAAGTTCTTACTATGGTAAGCTATCCAACTTACTCTTTAACAACATTTAGCTCTAAAATTTCTCAAGAGGAATGGGATGAGATAACAAATGATTCGAGAAAACCTTTAACAAATAAAAGTATTTCAGGAGAATATCCACCAGGATCTGTTTTTAAACCATTCTCAGCTTTTGCATTTTTTAACAATGGACTAGACCCTAAAACTAAAATCTATGACAATGGAGTTTATAGTATTGGAAAGTGGAGCTGGAGAGCTTGGAAAAAAGGTGGACATGGAACAGTTGACTTTGATAAATCGATAGTTGAATCAGTTAATCCATATTATTATAGATATGCAGATCAGTTTGGACATGAACCTATAATTGAAGTTGCAGGTAGCTTTGGTTATGGAAAACTTTCACAGATAGATGTTTTTGGTGAAAGATCAGGAATACTTCCAAGTGAAAAATGGAAAAGATCTAGATTTAAACAATCGTGGTTTAAAGGGGATACTATAATTTTATCTATAGGTCAAGGATACTTATTAGCAACACCTATGCAGGTAGCTGTATCGTATATGGGACTTGCAAATCGTGGAAAAGCATATGTTCCTCATGTTGTAGATTACATGGAAAATGGAAAAGAGAAGATAGATATAAAACCAAAGGTTTTATATGAAACAAACTATCCTAGTTGGTATTATGATGCCTTAAATCAAGCTTTGATAAACACTGTTGAAAAAAATAATGGTACGACAAAAGCATTAAGAACAAAAGGATTAGTTGTAGGAGCAAAAAGTGGATCAGCACAAAACTCAAGATTTGATGAAACACATGCTCTTGTTGCAGGATATTTCCCAGCAGATAAACAACCTGAAATAGTTTTTACTGTTCTTTTAGAAGGAGCAGGAGGAGGAGGAAGTGTTGCTGGAGGAGTTGCTAAAAAATTTGTAGATAAATATTTGGAATATTACAATGAGGAGATAAAATAAAATGAATTTAGAGAACATTGTTGAAAAGGAGAAAGAAGTAGCAAAGAAAAAACCAAGACGTAGAAAATATTACAACAAGCCTAAGCAAACTGATAAAACTCAAGTAGCTCAGACAGAAAATGTTGTAACTGAAACAAAGAAGCAAGTAGAAGCGAAAATAGTAACAACTCAAGAAACTAAAAAAGTTCAAGAGCAAAAACCGGAACCTCCAAGAAGAAGAGCTCCAAAAAAAGCTGAAGTACAGGAAGAGGTAAAAAAACCGGTGGTTAAAACTGAGAAAGAAGAGAAAATGTATGTTATTCCTCTTGGTGGACTAGATGAGGTTGGAAAAAATATGACTTTAGTTCAGTATAGAGATGAGATAATAATAATTGACTCAGGAGTAACTTTCCCTGATGACGGATTGTTGGGTATTGATTTAGTAATACCAGATTTTAGCTATATTGAAAGTAACAAAGATAAGATAAAGGGTCTATTTATAACTCATGGTCATGAGGATCATATAGGTTCGGTTCCATATCTATATCAAAAGATAGATAGAAACGTTCCTGTTCATGGAGGGAAATTAACTCTGGCTTTAATTAAATCTAAATTTGAAAGTGGAGAGGTTTCAAAAATTCTTCCTAAAATGAGAGAAGTAAAAGGTAGAGATAAAATTAAAGTAGGTAAATACTTTGAAGTTGAGTTTATAAGTGTTACTCACTCAATAGCTGATGCTTACGCAGTAGTTGTTACAACTCCAGCTGGAAGGGTTATGTATACTGGAGATTTCAAAATAGATTTAACTCCTGTAGGAGGAGACGGAGTAGATTTCTTAAGACTGGCTCAAATTGGAGAAGAGGGAGTAGATTTATTACTTTCAGATTCAACAAATTCTGAGATAGATGGCTTTACACCATCAGAAAGAAGTGTTGGAGAGGCCTTTAAAGTTGAATTCGCAAAAGCTAAAGGAAGAATAATCATAGCTGCATTTGCTTCTCATGTACATAGATTACAACAGATAGTAAACATAGCAAACGAGCATGGAAGAAAAATTGCAATCGATGGAAGAAGTTTAATAAAAGTATTTGATATAGCATCATCTTTAGGATATTTAAAACTTCCTGAAAATATAATGATAAATTTATCTGATGTTGATAAAATGAGAGACAATAAAGTTGTTATTCTTTGTACAGGAACACAAGGAGAGCCTATGGCTGCTCTTTCAAGAATCGCCAAAAATATGCATAAGCATACTAAAGTTAAAGAGGGAGATACAGTAATTATATCGGCTACTCCTATTCCAGGAAACGAAAGAGCTGTATCAAACAATATAAATAATCTTTTAAAATATGACGCTGAAGTTGTATTTAAGAAAATAGCAGGAATCCATGTTTCTGGTCATGCGAGTAAAGAAGAGCAAAGACTTATGCTTAACCTTATTAAGCCAAAGCATTTTATGCCAGTTCACGGAGAGTTTAAAATGCTAAAAGCTCATAAAGAGACAGCGATTGAAACTGGAGTTCCAAAAAATAATGTTGTGATAGCAACAAATGGAAGTAAAGTTGAAGTAACTAAATCAAGTGCTAAAATTAAAGGAAAAGTAAATGCAGGAGCAACTTTAGTTGATGGACTTGGTGTAGGAGATATAGGACATATCGTTTTAAAAGATAGACAACAATTATCTCAAGATGGAGTAGTTATTGTGGTGTTTGCTCTAGATAAAGAAACAGGAAAAGTATTAAGTGGACCTGACATAGTAACGAGAGGATTCGTTTACTCAAGAGATTCAGATGAGATTTTAAATGAAGCTAATGAACAAATTAGAGTTAAATTAAAAGAGTTTGAAGATGGAGCAATAAAAGATTGGACAGTTATAAAAAATAGTGTAAGAGACCTAGCAAGTAAGTTCTTCTATAATAGAATAAAAAGAACACCAGTTATTTTACCTATAATTATGGATGTATAAATATAATTAAATTTAAGAGAGATTAAGAGGAGAGAAAATGAGTTTAACAAGCAAAAAAAGAGCATTTTTAAGAAAGAGAGCTCACAATTTAGAGCCAATATTCAGAATAGGGAAAGAGGGATTCTCTGAAACTTTAGCACAAGGTGTTTTAGATGCACTAATTCCTAGAGAGTTAATAAAAGTAAAAATACTTCAAAATTCAGAAGCTGATAAGAATGAAGTAGCTTATCAAATAGCAGATATGATTGGTGCAGAAGTTGTAGGAATAATAGGAAGAACTATAATATTCTATAAAGAAAATCAAGATAAACCGACAATATCACTAGAATTAAAAGCAGTAAAATAAAAAAGAAGAGAGTGGGGAAACTATGGAAAAAGGAATAATTTTAGGAAATAGAATTCTAGACGTAGTGTTTATAGCTTGGTTCATTGCCCAGTTTTATAAGGTTATAACTACAATATTTATTGATAAAAAATTAAATATAAAGAGAATTTTTGAAACTGGAGGAATGCCAAGTTCCCACTCTTCAACTATGTCATCATTAAGTACAGCGGTAGCATTAGCTCATGGAACACAGAGTACAATATTTGCTATTTCGTTTGTTTTGGCAGGGGTAGTTATGTATGATGCAGCTGGGATAAGAAGAGCAGCTGGAAAACATGCTGGACTTTTAAACACTTTGCTGGATAGATTTGCGGCAAAAGTTGGAGAGAGATTACATGATGAAAAACTAAAGGAACTTTTAGGGCACAGTCCATTAGAAGTATTAGTGGGGGCTATATTAGGAGTAGTAGTAGCCTTTGTATTTAAGGGTTATATACAAGCTTAAGGATGGAAAAAATGAAGGTAGACAGACAATATATTAGTAAGTTACAAAATGAAAGCCAAGAGATAAGAGATATATTGGTAGAAATAACAAGTAAAAATGGTGGGCATTTGGCACCAAATTTAGGTGTAGTAGAGCTGACACAAGCAATTATGGAAGTTTTTAATCTTCCTCAAGATAAATTATTGTTTGATGTAGGGCATCAGTCGTATGTTTATAAATTATTAACAGGTAGAAAAGAGAGATTTAAAACATTAAGAACAAAAGGTGGAATTGGTCCATTCTCTGATCCTAAAGAGAGTGAATACGACTTCTTTATAGCTGGACATGCAGGAAGTGCTTTATCTGCAGGAGCTGGAATAGCGAAAGCAAATCCAAATCAAAAAGTTATAGTTGTTATAGGTGATGCATCGATTGCTAATGGACACTCTTTGGAAGCTTTAAATAATATTGGTGAAAATTTAAAAAACTTAATAGTTATACTAAATGATAATGAGATGTCTATTGGAAAAAATGTAGGATCACTTTCTAATTTTTTCGGTAAATTGATGATAAGTAACGCTTATATGAATATAAGAAAAGATGTCAGAAGTGTTATGAGCAAAGGAAAAGTTGGGAACCAAGTGAAAAGTGTTTTAGAAAGAATTGAACATTCAGTAAAGCAGTTTTTCTTGCCTTCGAGTATATCGGAAGTATTAGGTTATCAATTTTTAGGCGTGATTGATGGACATAATTTAGAAGAGTTGATAAAGAATTTAATCAGAGCTAAGGAGATGGAGGGACCAGTTTTTATTCATGTAAAAACAGAAAAAGGAAAAGGGTTCCAATTAGCAGAGGAAAACAAAGAAAAGTTTCACGGGATATCGCCATTCAATCCAGAAACAGGTGAGGTTAAATCAGGTGGCGAAACATATTCTAATATTTTTGGATCAAAATTAGTAGAGTTGGCTGAAAAGGATCAAAATATATATGCCATTTCAGCAGCAATGGTAAAAGGAACAGGATTAGGTGAGTTTCAAAATAGATTTGAAGAAAGATGTATTGATGTAGGTATAGCAGAGGGTCACGGTGTGACATTTTCGGCAGGATTAGCTATATCAGGAAAAAAGCCATATGTAGCAATATATTCGACATTTTTCCAAAGAGCTATCGATCAATTGATACATGATGTTGGATTACAAAATCTACCAGTGAGATTCATAGTTGATCGTGCTGGAATTGTAGGAGAAGATGGGAAAACACATCAAGGAATTCATGATATCAATATGTTTTTAACTATGCCAAACTATAAAGTTTTAGCTCCAACAACAGGAAAAGAGCTGAAAAGTATTTTAGAGTTTTCCAAAAATTTTGAAGAATCACCTTTAGCAATAAGGTTCCCTAGAGGAAATGCTTTTGAGTTAGAAGGAATGGCTGATTTTGAATTTGAAATTGGAAAATGGCAAGAAGTAAAAAGAGGAGAAAAAAATCTTTATTTAACAACAGGAGCAATGTTAGAACAGATTTTAAGTATAGAAAAAGAACTTTTAGAAAGAGGTTTAGGAGGAACTATTGTTAGCTGTTCATCTATAAGACCTCTAGATGAAAACTTTATTTTAGATGAGTTTTCAAAGTATGAGAATATATTCACCTTTGAGGATGGTTATGAAAGAGGTGGATTTGGTGATGAAATATTAAGATTTTTAAATGAGAAAAAAATAAAAATTAATATAAATAAAATAGCATTGAATAGTGTAGCAATACCTCATGGGTCAAGAAACATACTGTTAGAGGATTATGGTCTAAGAGGTAAAAAACTAATAGAGAGAATTGAGGGTAGCATTAATGGCGAAAAATAGTAATGCACTGAAGTTTATAAAACTTCTATTAAACCATGAGATGGTCTTAGATTTAGACCACCATGATGATCAAGGAGTTAAAGTAACTACGCATACGTACGACGTTTTAAAAATATCTTTTGAAGAGATAAGAAGAGATTACAGAGATTTAAGAGAAGCAAGAGAAAAAGTAGAATTTTTCTCAATTGTAGTTGGAGTTATAATACATGATTTGAGTAAGGGAAGCATTAGAAAAGCTGATGAGAAACTATCTCATTCGCAAATGATGATAAAAAAACCTGAATATATCATAAAAGAAGCTGAGAAAGTTTTATCTGAAATAGAGGAATCTTTAAATTTAAAGATTGTCGATAAGATAAAAAAGAATATAACTCACATAGTTATATCTCATCATGGAAAATGGGGTAAGATACAACCAAATACAAAGGAAGCTCATATAGTTCATAGAGCGGATATGTATTCTGCAAAATATCATAGAATAAATCCTATCGGAGCTGATAAGATATTAAGACTTATGAATGATGGAATGAATATAGACGATGTAGCTAAAAAATTTAATTGCACAACAGGCGTTATAAAAGATCGTTTAAAAAGAGCCAAGCATGAGTTAAGATTAAAAAATACAAAACAGCTATTGGGATACTATAAAAGTAAGAAAAAAATTCCTATCGGTGATGATTTCTTTACGAAAAGAGTTAGAGAAACTGAAAAACTAATAAAAGCAGTTGATAGATTAGGATTTGAAAATCTTATTTTAGAGAATCCGCTATTAAATTATTTAGAGGATGACAAGATTTTTGAGAAGGAAGTGCAGTAATGAAAGAAAGAGTAGATGTTCTACTAGTTGAAAAGGGATTCTATGAAACTAGAGAAAAAGCAAAGAGAGCTATTATGGCTGGTTTAGTTATAATAAACGATAAAAAAATAGATAAACCTGGAACATCTATAAAAATAGATGAGGAACCAGTAATTAGAGTTAAAGGTGACGCTTGTAAATATGTTAGTCGTGGTGGAATGAAATTAGAAAAAGCCATCACTGTTTTCAATTTAGATTTACAAGGAAAAAAAGTGTTAGATGTAGGTTCATCAACTGGTGGATTTACAGATTGTTCTTTACAAAATGGAGCATCTTTTGTTTATGCTGTAGACGTTGGAACAAATCAGTTAGATTGGAAATTGAGAAATGATGAAAGAGTAAAATCTTTAGAAAATACTCATATAAAAGATTTAACTTTAGATGAGTTGGATAATGAAAAAGTGGACTATATAGTTATGGATGTATCGTTCATATCGATTACAAAAGTTATCGAACACCTAATAAAATTCTTTAAAGACGAAACAAAATTAATGGCTTTAATAAAACCACAATTTGAAGTAGGAAAAGAAAATATTGAAAAAGGTGGAATAGTAAAAGATAGCAAAAAACATATAATGGCAATAGAGATGGTAATAGAGGAAGCTAAAAAATCAGGATTAAGATTAAAAGCTTTAGATTTCTCACCAATAACAGGAACAAAAGGAAATGTTGAATATATCTCTTTATTTGAGATAGGGGATGAAGAATCTCATATTAACATAGAGTCAGTTGTAAAGCTAGGAAAGAACTTGGGAGGAGCCTTATGATAAAACTGTTAAGAAATACTGGAGTAGCACTACTTTTATCAGGAATCATGATTGCAAATACAGTGCCATCATATTCTGTAGATAATGGATTTATTGCAAATATAAAAGAGTTAAAAGAACTTTCTGATATTATGAACATAATAAAAGAAAATCATGTAGGAGCTGAAAAAGATCCTACAAATACAACTTTGATGCAAGGAGCTTTAAAAGGAATGATGGAATCTTTAGATGATCCACATTCTAATTATTTTACAAAAGAGGAACTAGAAAGTTTTAAAGAGGATATTGAGGGTAAATATGCTGGAGTAGGTATGGTAATACAGAAAAAAGCAGATGAACCTTTACTAGTTGTTTCTCCAATAGAAGATACACCTGCGTATTTGGCAGGGATAAGAGCTAAAGATAAAATTATAGCTATTGATGGAGAGAGTACTTATAAATTAACGAGTGAACAAAGTGTAAAAAAATTAAAAGGTGAACCAGGAACTTCAGTAAAGCTTACAGTTTATAGAGAGGAAGCTAAGGAGACTAAAGAGGTCGAATTAAAAAGATCTATTATTCAATTAAAATATGTTAAAAGCAAGATGATTGGAAAAGACATTGGATATTTAAGATTGACTCAATTTGGAGAAGATGTTTATAAAGATCTTCGTAAGGAATTAGAAGGATTAATTAAAAAAGGTGCAAAAGGAATAATCTTTGATTTAAGAAGTAATCCTGGAGGATCTTTAGGTCAAGCTGTAAAAATTTCATCTATGTTCATACCAGAAGGAAGAATTGTAAGTACTAAAGGTAAAACAGGAGATGAAGAGGTAGCTTACAGAGAAGGTAAATATTTTGGAGACTTCCCACTGATTGTATTAATAAATGAAGGAAGTGCTTCGGCATCTGAGATAGTTTCAGGAGCAGTAAAAGATTATAAAAGAGGTCTTTTAATTGGAGAGAAAACATTTGGAAAAGGTAGTGTTCAAACACTTTTACCATTACCGGATGGAGATGGAATAAAATTAACAATAGCTAAGTACTATACTCCAAGTGGAGTTTCTATTCATGGAACAGGAATCGAACCAGATATTTTAGTTGAGGAAAAAGATGATTTCCTATTCTTCAATGGGTTTGTAACAAACATAAATGAAGATGAGACTAAAGAGAATAGAAATGAGATTATAAAAGAAGTAAAGGGAGAAGAGGAAGCTAAAAAGATTATTTCAAAAGGTGATATCCAATTAGATAAAGCTGTTGAAGAGATGGATAAGCTTTTAAAAAAATAAGAGGAAATGAGGTAAAAAATGCTTTACATAGTAGCCACGCCTATAGGGAATTTAGATGATATAACTTTAAGAGCGATAAAAACATTTGAAGAGGTAGACTTTGTTTTTGCAGAGGATACAAGAGTTACAAAAAAGTTATTAAATCATTTAGGAATAGAGAAGATCGTATATAGATATGATGAGCATACGAAGATGCACCAAGTTTCTAATATAGCAAATATGTTAGAGAATGGAAATAAAATAGCATTAGTAACAGATGCAGGAACACCTTGTATATCGGATCCTGGATTTGAAGTTGTTGATGAGGCTTTAAAAAGAGGAATAAAGGTAATTCCAATTCCTGGACCAAGTGCAATGACAGCAGCAGCTTCAGTAGCTGGAATTTCAACAAGAAGATTTTGTTTTGAAGGGTTCTTACCAAAGAAAAAAGGTAGGCAAACACTTTTAAAATCATTAGCTACAGAAGAGAGAACAATAGTTATTTTTGAATCTCCGCACAGAATAGAAAAAACACTAAGAGATATAGAGACTTTTATTGGTGTGAGAGAGGTTGTAATAGTAAGAGAGATTACTAAGATATATGAAGAAATTTTAAGAGGGACAACTACAGAGTTAATAGAAAAGTTATCTCAAAATCCTATAAAGGGAGAGATAGTTCTTTTAATAAAGGGTAATGAAAAATAGAGGTGAGAAAAAATGTCAATGACAAAAATTAACTGGTATCCAGGACATATGAAAAAAACAAAGGACTTAATAAAGGAAAATATGCCTTTAATTGATATCGTTCTTGAAGTTGTGGATGCAAGAATTCCTTTATCAAGTAAGAATCCTGATATAGCTGGATTTGCTAAAAATAAAAAAAGAGTAATTGTTATAAATAAAGCTGATTTAGTAACGAAAGAGGAGTTAAATTTCTGGAAAAAGTTCTTTAAAGAAAATAACTTTGCAGATGAAGTTTTAGAACTTTCAGCAGAGACAGGATTTAATATAAAAACTCTATATACAATTATTGATAAAGTATCTAAAGAGAAAAAAGATAAGATGCTTAAAAAGGGATTAAGAAAAGTTAACACGAGATTAATGATTGCTGGGATACCAAACGTTGGTAAATCTAGACTTATAAATAGAATTGTTGGTAAGAATAGTGCTGGAGTAGGAAATAAACCAGGATTTACTAGAGGAAAACAATGGATAAGAATAAAAGAGGGACTAGAATTATTAGATACTCCTGGAATTTTATGGCCTAAATTTGAAAATCAAGAGGTTGGATATAACTTAGCTATAACGGGAGCAATAAGAGATGAGATTCTTCCAATCGATGAAGTGGCATGTCTTTTAATTGAAAAGATGCTAAAAATGGGTAAAAAGAATGTTTTAAAAGATAAATATAAACTTTTAGACGAAGACTTTGAACAAGTAACAGGAGCAATAATAGAATCAATAGCAGTAAGAATGAATATGTTACAAAAAGGTGGAAATCCTAATGTACAACAAGCGACATATACAGTACTTAGAGACTATAGAGCTTCAAAGTTAGGTAAGTTTGGTTTAGATATGGATATAGCAGAGCAGATTAAAAACTTATATAAGTAGGAGATAAAAATGAGTCATAAATTGGATTTAGATTTAAGTTTAGTTGAAAATATATTAGTTAATTTCTTAAAGGAGGAAGCTAATAAAGTTGGATTTTCTAAAGTGGTATTAGGATTATCAGGAGGAATAGATTCAGCATTAGTTGCCTATTTAGCAGCCAAAGCTTTTGGGCCTGAAAATGTTTTAGGGATACTAATGCCTTATAAAACTTCTAGTAAAGAAAGTGTAGAACACGCAAAACTAGTAGTAGAAGATTTAGGAATACAATCAAAATTAATCGAGATAACTCCAATGGTTGAACCATATTTTGATATGAATCCAGATATGGATGGACTGAGAAAAGGTAATAGAATGGCAAGGGAAAGAATGTGTATTTTATTTGACTACTCAGCAAAAGAGAGAGCTTTAGTTTTAGGGACATCAAATAAAACAGAGATGTTATTAGGATATAGTACACAGTTTGGAGATGCCGCATCAGCTATAAATGCTATAGGAGATCTCTATAAAACACAAGTTTGGGAACTTTCAAGACATATGGGAGTACCAGAAGCACTTATTGATAAAAAACCGAGTGCGGACCTATGGGAAGGGCAAACTGATGAGAGTGAATTAGGATTTTCATATGCTTTAGCTGATGAAATTTTATATTCTTTAATAGACGAGAGAGAAAAAAAAGAGGATATAATTGAAGCTGGGTATTCTGAAGAGATTGTAAACAAAATCATTTGGAAGATTAAGATGTCACAGTACAAAAGAAAACTACCTCTAATAGCAAAGGTATCGACTAGAACTATAGGAAGAGAGTTTAGATATCCTAGAGATTGGGGAGTATAAAATAAGGAGGACTAAATTTGAGAGGGGAAGAGCAATTAAGGGAAGAGTTACAGGAGTTCCAAAAAGAAAAGGAAAGAATTAGAAATATTGTTGGTCAAATAGGCGGTTCAAGTAGTAAACAAAATAAGATAGTTAATAGTTTATTGATTGCTATAATAGTTGCATTGTTAGTTTTAGGAGGTATTTTTAATAGAATTACTCCAACATTAGCAGTTCAAGTTGCGATTTTATTTAGTGTTATAAAACTAATTTGGATGTTTTATGAGTCACAAAGAGCTAGTCATTTCCAATTTTGGATATTAAACTCTTTAGAGTTCAGAATAAATGAGATTTATAAAAAGGTTAAAAAAATTGAAAAAGAATTAGACACATTAAAAAAAGTAGAGGAGCCAAATCAAGATGGTAAATAATTTTAAAACCGCTGAAGAGCTAATGAGAGCAAGATATAATGCTTTTGAAACTGGAAATATAGAGTTTATAGTGGATACTCATCATCCAGATAGTAAGTCTGATATGGATGTTGAAGAAACAAAAAAATGGGCTTTAAATTCTGAGTGGTTAGGATTAGAGATAGTTTCAACAGAAGGTGGAAAAGAAGAGGACTCAGAAGGTATTGTAGAGTTTAAAGCTTTTTATAAAGAGAATGGACAAGATGTTGTTCATCATGAAAAAAGTCAATTTTTAAAAGTTGATGGACAATGGATGTATTTTGGGTGGTTACCACTTCAAGGAACTATTGTTAAAGAGGAAAAAATAGGAAGAAATGACCCTTGCCTTTGTGGTTCTGGGAAGAAATTTAAAAAGTGTTGTGGAAAGTAAAACTTTTATTTAGGGAGAGTAGTAAATGAGAATTGCTATTGTGGGTTACCCTGATTCCGTAAAAAAGATTTTAAAAACTTTGGAACCTCAATATCCTCAGATACAGTTTATAGCATACGAGATAGAACAACTAGGTAGTTTCGTAGAAAATTTAAAGGAACTTAAGGGAAGAGTTCAAGGTATTTTTTCTACAGGAATAGGAGTTCATTCAGAGATTGTGAGCAAGTTAAATATAGATGTTCCAATGGTTTATTCAAATAGAGAAGCAGGGAGTGTTTTGAAGGCTCTTTGGGAATTGAGAGAAGATTATTCAGAAATTAGTAATTTGAAAATAGGTTTTGATATAGTAGAGAGAGACGTTTTATTAGATACTTTAGAAGAGTTTGGGATATCTTTGAAAAGTATAAATGTTCAGGAGTATGAAGTTGATAAAACAGAGTCTGATTTTTTAGATGAGCATATCAAAAATTTTGTTAGAGGAGAAGTGCAATTTGTATTAACAGCATTTGGTTATGTTTATGATTATTTCAAAAAAAAGAATAAACCAGTTTATAGATTGCAAGCTACTAAAAATGAGATAGTAAATCAGATGGAAGTTTTATTGAAAGATATAAAAATAAATGAAAATTCTAAAAACAGAATTGGAGTTAAAATTTTAAAAGTTGCAAAAAAACTTAGAAAAGATGAGAACTATTATGACAAAAGTGCATTTAGAATGAAGTTAAATCAAATATTTTTAAAATATTCTAAAGAGTTACATGGGAGTTTTCAAGAATTACTAGAAGATGAATACATATTTTTTACAACTCAGAGAATTTTAGAAACTAAAGATAGTGAGATGAGCTTTTTAAAATTATTGAATGAAGTTTCTATTTTAGGTGGGAAAATATCTGTAGGAGTAGGCTATGCTGAGAGTATTCAAGAAGCATCTGTTAATGCAAAAAAAGCCTTAAATATAAGTTTGATGAATGAAAAAGGTGAAGTTTATCTTTTTTCTGATAATAAAATAAGAGGCCCTCTTTATAAAAAAAATAGATATGACTATGTCACAAAAATAAGTGATAGTATAGAAAAAGAAGCGAAAAAAATTGGAATAACAGCAAAATATCTTTCTAAGATAAGAGCGTTACAAGAAAGTTTTAGAAAGAAAGAGTTTACAAGTAAAGAGTTGGCAGAACTTTTAGAAATAACAGAAAGAAGTGTAAATAGAATTGTAAAACCAATAATTGATAATGGATTTGCAGAGATTTTTGAGTATGAAGTATGCTCTAAAGCTGGGCGTCCTAGAAGAGTTATAAAATTTAAATTTTAACATAAGTTATATAGAAAGGATTTGGGATATTAAAGGACCAAATCCTTTTTTTATTCCTTTATTTTTAAGTTTACAAACACTTAAAGTTCTGAAATGGAACAATAAAATTTGTTTTAAAATAAAAAATTCGAAAAAAACCTTGACATAATATCAAAAAAATAGTATTATTTCATTGTTGAAATTAAGGGCCTATTAAAGACAAAGTCTTATAGGGAAAAAATTAAATTAAGGAAGAGTGAGTACTATGAACAAGAACACAATTAATGTTTTTTTAGTTGTAACAATTATTTCACTAGTTTGTGAGAAAATTGGAAAAATTCAATTGGGAAAAGTAGCGTTATTCCCAATGTTATTTGCGGTTATTATTGGAATGGCATTAACACCAGATTTATTAGGAAAAAAAGTAGCAAAATTGAGAGAGATTATTGGAGAGAAAGAGATGAAGATAGCTAGTGATATGGTTATGTTGATTCTTTTAATGTTAGGGATAAAGTTAGGAACTTTCGTAGGTCCTAATTTAGATAAAATTATCCAAGCTGGACCAGCATTTTTAGCTCAAGAGTTTGGACATGTTTTAGCTCCATTAGTAGCAGTTCCATTGGCTTTAAAATTAGGATTAAATAGAGAAGCAATAGGAGCTGGATCAAGTATTAGTAGAGAAGCTTCACTTGGAGTAATTGGAGAAAAATATGGAATAGCCTCACCAGAAGGAAGTGGAGTTTTAGGAGTATACTTAGCAGGAACAATTGTAGGAACAATATACTTTGGAATCTTAGGATCATTATCTATTTACTCAGGGTTACATCCGTTAGCTTTAGGAATGGCTTGTGGGGTAGGAAGTGGAAGTATGATGACAGC
The DNA here is from genome assembly GCF_000800875.1 of Cetobacterium sp. ZWU0022. Lineage (NCBI taxonomy): Bacteria > Fusobacteriati > Fusobacteriota > Fusobacteriia > Fusobacteriales > Fusobacteriaceae > Cetobacterium > Cetobacterium sp. ZWU0022. The sequence goes on along the minus strand of NZ_JRJZ01000037.1, from coordinate 25,142 downwards.
AGCAGCTTCATCGTTAGCTGAGGTTGTTGGACCAGAGTATGCAGAACAGGTATTTGCATACGCATCAACAAGTAATATGTTATCAGGATTAACAGGAGTTAATATCCTTGTATTTATATCATTACCATTCACAGAGTGGTATTATAAAAAACTATCTCCAAAGTTTGCAAAAAAGGAAGTGAAACAAAATGCGTAGTTTAGATCTTAAAAAATATATATTATACTTTATACTTATGTCGATAACAGGAGTTATCGTATTAGCAGGGCAAGCTATAGGATTACAAAAACAGTTTATAGGTGCAATACCAGGAATGTTTTTAATCATTGCTTTAGCATTACTATGTTTTGCTGTAAAGGATGCTTTTCCAAAGTTTCCACTACCAGCATATGCATTATCAACAATAGTTGGAATGATTGTAAGTATTCCAGCGTTACCAATTGCAAAATTCTTTGCACCACAAATAGGAACAGTTGAATTTATGCCACTTTGTACACCTCTATTAGCTTTTGCAGGAATATCTGTGGGAGATAAAATAGAGCAACTGAAAGCGATGTCTTGGAAGATTGTAATAATCGCAGTAGTAGTATTTACTACAATATTCTTCGCATGTGCTTTAATAGCTCAAACGGTATTAAAGTTACAAGGAGCAATTTAATTATAAAAATCGATTAAGATTTACTTAGGGTTAAGGAGAAAACTATGAACTTAAATGAAATTAAAGAGAGAGTAATAAAAGCTATTGATGAAAATAGAGAAGTTATTTTACAAGCTGGAAAGGCTATGTATGATAATCCAGAATTTGGATATAAAGAGTTTAAAGGAACAGAGATAGTTTCAAACTACTTTAAAAATGAGTTAGGGTTAGAAGTTGAAGAAGGGATTGCATACACAGGATGTAGAGCAAGATCTAATAAAGATATAGAGGGTCCTAAAGTTGCTATTCTAGGAGAACTAGATGCAATATCATGTAGTGATCATGCTGATTCTAATGAGTTAGGAGCAGTTCACGCTTGTGGTCATCATATCCAAATTGCTGGAATGTTAGGTGCAGCAACAGGACTTGTAAAATCTGGTATTTTAGCAGAGCTAGGTGGAAAAGTAGATTTTATGGCAACTCCAGCAGAAGAGTTCGTAGAGTTAGGGTATAGAACTAAATTAAGAGAAGAAGGAAAGATAAAATACTTCGGTGGAAAGCAAGAGATGATATATAACGGTTCATTTGATGATGTTGATATGGCTGTAATGTTCCACGCTTTAGATTTAGGAGATAAAAAAGTTTTAACAGGACCAGTGAGTAATGGATTTATAGGAAAAACTGTTAAATTTATAGGAAAAGAATCTCATGCAGGATCAGCTCCTCACGAAGGGATAAATGCTTTAAATGCAGCGATGTTAGGAATTAATAATGTACACGCTCAAAGAGAAACGTTTAAAGATAGCGATAGAGTTAGATTCCATCCTATTATAACAAAAGGTGGAGATATAGTTAACTCTGTACCAGCTGATGTAAGAATGGAAGCATATGTAAGAGCTAGAACAATCGAAGGAATGATTGATGCTAATAAAAAAGTAAATAGAGGATTAACAGCAGGAGCATATGCTGTAGGTGCAGAGATAGAAATAACTGAGCTTCCAGGATATTTACCAATATTAAAGCATGATTCAATGGAAGATGTTTTAGAGGGTAACTTAGAGTATTTAGGATTGAAAGATGATATGATAAAAGGTGGAGACTTTACAGGGTCATTTGATTTTGGAGATGTATCACACATAATGCCAACGTTACATCCTATGTTCGGTGGAATTAATGGAGCTCTTCATACAAGAGAGTTTAAAACTGTTGATGATGAAATTGCAATTTTAATGCCAGCTAAGGCTTTAGCTTTAACAGTTGTAGATCTATTATTTGCGGAAGGTAAAAAAGCAAAAGAAATTTTAGATAACTTTAAACCAGTTATGACAAAAGAGCAATACTTAGAATTCATGCAATCAAATGATAAAGTTATAAAAGCTTAATAAAAATAGTAACTTATTTTAATAATTTCTCATATGGAAGAGGCTAGAAAACTAGCCTCTTTTTGTTATATTCAAACAATTTCATAACACTGTTTTGTAAAATGGCAAACAATTTCATAACAGTGATATATAATAAAGTGTTTGTATTTGTTTGTTTTATGAGATATAATATAGGATGTGTTTAAAAATAACATAACATATAGGAGAATTATTATGGGAAGAAAACCTAATTTTAGTAGGGATGAAATATTAGAGAGTGCATATGAAATTTTAAATAATGAGAACTTAAAAGAGGTTACAGCAAGAAATGTAGCAAAAAAATTGGGAGTTTCTACAATCGCAATTTATTCAGCATTTAAATCTATGGATGAATTAAAGAATGAACTTTCAAAAAAAGCAAAAACAAAACTTTTTGAATATACAAAACGTGATTATACAGATTTATCTCTTTTAAACATAGGGATAGGGATATGTCTTTTTGCAAAAGAGGAGAAAGCACTATTTAGAACTATTTTTTTAAGAGAAGGATTACCTAGAGAGTTTATGGATGAGATTATGGATGACTTTAGAAATCTTATTTACAATGGATTTAATAACAATAAAGAGTATAATCAATTTCCTGTAGATATAATTGAATGGGTTATAAAAAAAGGTTGGTATTTTTCACATGGATATGCAACTTTAATTTGTACAGGTTTTTATCCAGAAATAGAATTTGAAACATTTAAAACAGAGGTTATAGAAATGGGAAACCTACTAATAAATAAAGCTTTAGAAATGACGAAGGAGAGAGAATGAAATTTAAACAACAATTAATGATATTAGGAGTAATACTATCAGTAAATAGTTTTGCAGGAAGTATAGATTATCTTTCACAACAAGATGCAGAGTATTTAGCACATCCAGCTATGGTAGGTAAAATTGGAGTATCAGGAGCTTATTATAATCCAGCGGGACTAGTTTGGTTAGAAGATGGAACGTATATTCAAGTTAACAATCAAACACATTTGAAAGACTATAGTATGGAGTATAATGGAGAAAAGTTTAAAAGTGATAAAGCATCACCAGCTGTTCCAAGTGTACAAATTGTAAAAAAAGCTGGAGATACAGCATACTTTTTCCATGCAGGAGCGATAGCTGGTGGAGGTAGTGTTGCTTATGGTGGAGGAATAGCTACTTTTCCTGAGATAGCAGATAAATTTGAAGGAATGTTAGGTGAAAAATTCGAAGCAAAATTTTTATCAGGTTCCACAATTCATGGACAATCATATTATGTTGCTTTTCAAGGGGGAATAGCAAGAAAGTTTAACGAAACTTGGAGTGGAGCAGTTGGATTGAGATTGATTGATGCAGAAAGAAAGTTTAAAGGTGAAGGAAACTTTGAAATTGCATACAAGGATATTCCAAACTTAAAAGTAAATCCTAAGTTTGATATAGATTCAGAAAGAACAGCTTTTGGAGCTTCTGGAATATTTGGATTAAACTATCATCCAAATGACAAATTTAATCTAGCTATGAGATATGAAACAGAAACAAAGTTAGATTTTGATAATAAAGAATCTAAATTAAGAAAAGGTTTTAAGGATTCTGTAGGGGTATTGGGAGATAAGTTTTATGATATAATTGGAAAAGATCCAGCTATAAAGCAGTGGATGTCAGAGGGAAGTGGAAGAAGAAATTTACCGGCAGTAGCAGCTTTAGGAGCCTCTTATAAAGTAACAGAAAAAACTACTTTATTAGCTTCAGGTAACTACTACTTTATAAAAGAAGCTGGAGATGATTTAGGAAACTTTGATCACTACGATAATGGTTATGAAGTGGCGGTAGGAGTAGACTATGAACTAAATGAGAAGTGGACTCTTATGACAGGATATCAGTATACAAATACTGGAGCAAATGAGAAAACTTACACAGATACAGATTATGTTTTAGATGCTGATATGTATTCGATGGGAGCTAAGTACAAGTATAATTCTCAGCTTGATATAATGGGAACTTACTCATTTGTTCAATACAAAACTGATAAGAATTTAAAAGATATAACATATAAAAAGCGTGTTAGTGCAATTGGATTAGCAGCGATATATAAATTCTAATAAAAAAAGCAGATGACGTAAATCATCTGCTTTTATAATTTTAATCTCTATCTTTAACAGCTCTTTCAATTGTTCTTTGCTGATCTTTTTTAGCTAAAGAGTCACGTTTATCATAATTCTTTTTACCTCTAGCTAAGGCAATTTCAACTTTAACATATCCTTTTGAAAGGTGTATATTTAAAGGAACTATTGTATAACCTTTTTGTGTAACTTTCTCATGCAGTTTTTTTATTTCTCCTTTATGCAGAAGAAGTTTTCTAACTCTTCTTTCTTCGGGATTATAAACACTACCAAAAGACCAAGGAACTACAGTCATTCCCATTATAAAAATCTCTCCGTTGATTATTCTAATAAAAGCCTCTTTTATACTTGTTTTTCCAGCTTTGATAGATTTAACTTCACTTCCAACAAGTTCAATACCAGCTTCGAACTTATCTTCAATAAAATAATCAAAAAATGCTTTTTTATTATTAGCTAATATCATAATTAAAATCTCCTTTCTTTTCTTCTCCCTGTATACTCTTGATGAAACTCAGTAGGAATAACTTCAATTTCAAGCATTTGTAAATCTGCTCTAACAGTTAAAATCTCCATTTTATCTCCTAAATGGAACTCTCTACCAGTATCTAAATCCTTCATCACATAGTCGTTTTCATTAAATTCATAGAAGTTTTGAGCAGTAGTTACATCCCAGAAACATTCTACGTGCTCCTCTGTTTCAAAGAATATCTTTTTATTGTTGAATCCAACGATAGTTGCTTTAAACTCATCTCCGATTTTATCAAGCATATACTCAACCACTTTTATTTTAACACTTTCATCCTCTATTTTCATAGCTTTTCTTTCTGTTTGAGATATATGAGTAGTAACCTCAGGAAGATAATTTATTAAAGTACCATATTGTTTTTTAGTAGGGTATCCATTTAAAGCAATATTTAGAATTCTATGAATTAGTAAATCAGCATATCTTCTAATTGGTGATGTAAAGTGTGTATAGTAATTAGATGACAATCCGAAGTGACCTAAGTTTTCAACTCCGTATCTAGCTTGTTTAAGTGACATTAAAATCATCTTATGTACAATCATATTTATTCCTCTAGCTTCAGAATCTTCTATTATAGATTGGAATTTTTTTGGATGCAGATCTTCAAAAGAGTGAATTTTATATCCAAATTTAGAAAGAGTATCACTTAGATTTTTAACTCTTTCAGGGTCAGGAGTTTCATGAACTCTGTAAACAGATGGCATCTCTAACCAGAAAAGTTTTTCTGCTACAGCTTCGTTGGCCATAATCATGAAATCTTCGATTATTCTTTCAGACTCTCCTCTTTCAATATTTTTTAAATATTTAACTTTTTTATTCTCATCTAAAACAGCTTTAACTTCAGGTAGGTCAAAATCAATTGAACCTCTATTATATTTTATAGCTCTTATAATTTTAGAAAGTTCTAACATTGTAAACAGCATATCAACAATATCAGAGTATTTTTCTGTCATCTCAGGATCTTTAGCAATAATTTTATTTACATTAGTATAAGTCATTCTATGAGCTGTGTTGATTACTGATTTGTAAGTTTGTACATCGATTGCTCTTCCGTGTGAATCAATTAAAAGTTCAACAGAGAAAGTCAGTTTATCTTCATGTGGATTTAAAGAACAGATTCCATTTGAAATCTCTTTAGGGAACATAGGAAGAACTCTATCAACCATGTACACTGAGTTTCCTCTTTTTTCAGCTTCTTTATCTAATTTAGAACCTGTTGGAATATAGTGAGAAACATCAGCTATTGCAACGATAAGTTTGTAGTAACCGTTATCTAATTTTTCAACATAAACAGCGTCGTCTAAATCTTTTGCATCATCACCATCAATTGTTATGATTGGAAGATGTCTTAAATCTTTTCTCTTTTTAATCTCTTCTGGAGATATAGTAATTGGAATTTGACGAGCTTCAGCTAAAACATCATCAGGGAACTCTTCAGATAAACCTTCTCTTAAAATTAGAGCTTTTATCATATTATCAGTATCAAATGGATTTCCAATTTTCTCAACTATTTTACCCTCTGGTTTTTTTTCATCACTTCCCCAGAAAGTCATTTCAACAACTACAAGTTCTCCATCTTTAGCTTTATTAAAGAAATTTTTAGGAATATAGATATCTCTACCAAAAGATTGTGTAGGTCTAACAAAACCAAAGTTTTCTTTCTTTTCAAATATTCCAATGATTGTATTTTTTTCTCTAACTAGAACATTTACAATCTCTCCCTCTTTTTTACCTTTTCCTTCAGGCGAAGTAACATTTATTAAAACAGTATCTCCGTCTAACGCTGTTCCAAATTTACTTCTAGGAATAAAGTATCCTTCTGTATCAGTATCAACAAATCCAAATTTCCCTTTGATATTTGAAAATTTACCTTTAACAAAACCTAAATTTTCAGGAATGTTGTATTTATTTCTTTTATTCTTCATGATTTCACCAGTTTCTAACCAGTGTTCAAGAATCTCTCTATTATCTTTTTTATATTTAGGTGACCACCCTAAAGCCTTTGTAATTTCATCTAAAGTTAGGGCTTTACTACCCTTTAAAACTTTTTTTAATTGTTCAAGTTGTTTATCTAATTTTGTTTGTTTCATAATTTTAATTCCTCCTATTAGCTCATATTTAAGAGCCAATTACGCATCTCTATAGAGTTTACATGAATAACATGATTCTCTTTTAAAAGATACTCAATTTTTTTATTTACCTCTAATAAGATAGCTTTATCCAGATTTATTAAAGATAAATCTCTAATTTTTTCAACATATGGGTAATCTCTTTTAGGTTCAATGGCATCAGCCAAATAAACAATTTTTTCGATTATACTCATATCTTTACGTCCGGTTGTGTGATATTTAATAGCGTTTAAAATCTCAGAATCTGTGATTTTAAATTTTTCATTTGCAATATATGCCCCGACATAGCTGTGTAGAATTTCAGCATTTGAAAGATAATCTTCTACTTCATCTAGAAAGTATTCTTTAGAAATATTTATAAGATCTTCTCTTTTAAATTCTTTAGCATAGTCGTGAAGAATAGAGGCTATAGCAAGTTTATTTAAATCAACGTTGTAAATTTTTCCTAAAGCAAGAGCAGTGTCTAAAACTCTAAGAGAGTGTTCATATCTTTTTTTAGAAAGAATAATTTTAGTTTCTTCTTTGAAAAAATCTATATTCATAAACGTCCTCCAAATTTTGAAAAAGGAGTTTCAGTAAAATGAAACTCCTAAAAAAATTATATATTACTGTTTAATTTATAACTTTTATTAATGTTGATAAAGTTAACTTTATCTGTAGGAACTCCATTTATAAGAAGAACAACTGTATCAGCTCCTCCAGGAGTTAATAGACTATTTACAAAAGAGTAGATTATAAGTAGTTCCTCTTGTGGATTTTTTGCTGAGGATAAAATTTTAGAATCTAAATCTAAGTAAATAATTCTATTTTTTACATATACTTCGTATTTAAAGCTTTCTTTTTTTAAAATATTAATTTCTTCTAATTTTAAAGTAAGCTGCTCAATGATATTTTTTAAAATATTTTCTTTGTATTTTAAGTTAGAATCCAAAATAATATCTTGAGAAGAAAGTTTACCAGCTTTTAAATCAGGATAGAAAATAGGGGTAGTGACTTCAGTTTGTCTAATAGCCTCTCTAGCTGGAGTAGAAATAGGAGTAACTATTTCACTTTTTTTATTTAATTGATTTGAATATATTCCAGTTGCAATAGTAATAGATGCTAAAACCACTAAAAAAATTTTTAGTTTATTCGACATAGATTCCTCCTAATAGAAAAATGATCTAATTTTATTTGCTAATTCATCAGCCATAACATTTTGATTCGCATCTTTTGATAATTTTGTGACATCATCTTTATTTGTGATAAAACCTAATTCTACTAAAATTCCGGGTCCATTAAATCCTCTAAGAACAGCAAAGTTAGCTCCGTAAATACCTCGATCTCTCAAATTCAATCTTTTAGCTAAAGAGGAGTTTAATGGTTTTGCAATATTAATAGATTTTTCCATATTTTTGTTATAAGCTAATTCTCCCATAATTTGAGCAATACTTCCAGTTTTTTCTCCATATTTTTCACCGAAACTATTTTCATAGGCTGCTATTTTCTCAGCATACGGTGAGGATTTTTTTGAAAAATAGAAGATTTCAGCTCCTTGTGCAGAAGCATTATTAGATGCATTCAGATGTAAACTTACAAATAGATCTGCTTTAGCTCTGTTGGCTATTCGACTTCTTTCAGAAAGAGTAAGGTATACATCAGTATTTCTTGTCATAATAACGTTGAAATCCTTTGATAATCTAGTTTGTAATTTTTTAGCTACAGCTAAGGCAATATCCTTTTCTTTATATTTTTTGAAACCGATTGCTCCGGGATCTTTTCCACCATGTCCAGCATCAATGGCTATTGTAAACTCTTTTTTAGAAGAGGTTGTAGGTCTTAAATCTACAACAATTCTGTGAGGGTTAGCTAAAGAGTAAACTTTGTGACCAGCTCCTTTTTTTAATTTAATAAAGAATCCGACATTTGTACCATAGTCAATTAAATCTATTTTTTCAATACTTTTTCCAATATAGCTTGAAGGATTAAACTTGGTATTCATTTTAACTTTTTCAATTTCTAAAAAAAGTAGACGATTATATTCGTCGTAGTTGCTATTAAACTTAGGTTTAACTTGACTTGAAATATCAAAAACTAACTGCGCAGGGTTGTTGTTCATTCTAACTCTTTGAATAGTACCGTTAGCAAAAATAGTTAGAGGAAATAAACAAACCATAAGAAATATAAGGTATTTTTTCATAATTGCTCTCCATCGATTTAGAATAATAAAATAGGATGGAAAGTTATCCATCCCATCCTTTTGTAAATATTTTTATTTTAAAACTCTTGTTATAGAATTCTTAAGCACTTGGATGTTAACACCTTTATCAACTCTAATAGTTAAGAATTCAGGACCGATATTAGTAATAGTACCTTTTATTCCTCCTGAAGTTATAACGTCAACTCCCTCTTTTAATGAGTCTAACATCTCTTGGTGTTTCTTTTGCTTTTTCTTGTTTGGTAAGATAAGTAAGAAGTAGAATACAGCTGCCCAAATAGCAAATGTAAGAATCATACCACCGTACTTAGCAAATAATTCGTTCATATTATAGCCCCCTTAAATAATATTTTTCTAAGACAAGTATACCATAAGGTTATTCTCTTTTCAATAAAATTTAAGAGAAGAAGTTCTTTAGTTTATCGAAGAAGTTTTTATTATCTTTATGATTTTTATCTTTTAAACTTTCATCAAATTTTCTTAATAAATCTTCTTGCTCAGAATTTAAGTTAACAGGAACTTCAATTTTAATTCTAACTATTTGGTCACCTGTATAAGGGCTTCTAGGATTTTTAATTCCCTCCCCTTTCATTTTAAACAGTTTATCATTTTGAGTTCCAGCAGGAATCTTAATAGTTTTTCTACCGTTTAATGTAGGTATTTCGATTTCTCCACCAAGAGTAGCTTTAGCAAATGTTACGGGAACATCACATATAATGTCTACTCCATTTCTTTCAAAGAATGGATGCTGTTTAACAGAGATGTAAACATATAGATCTCCATTAGGTCCACCCTCTGTACTTGCGTTACCCATTCCAGAAAGTCTTAATTTTTGTCCATCGTCAATTCCAGCAGGAATCTTGATAGTTTTTTCTACGACTTCAGTATCGATACCAGTACCATGACATTTTTTACATTTCTTCTCAGGAACTTCTCCCTTACCGTGGCAAGCATCACATTCTTGAGTTGTTTGGAAATTTCCAAAAACAGTTCTTTGAGTAACATGAATAGTTCCTGTACCGTTACACTTAGAACATTTATTCATCTTAGAACCTTTTTCAGCTCCTGTACCATGACAAGTTCCACAAGAACCAGTTCTCTTATATTTTAATGTTTTTTCTACACCTTTAGCAGCTTCTTCTAAAGTTAATTCAAGATTGTATCTTAAATCTTCTCCAGGCTCAGGTCCTCTTTGACGAGATCCACCGAAACCGCCAAATCCACCTCCACCACCGAAGAATGAACCGAAAATATCTCCTAAATCTTCAAATCCGCCACCGAAACCGCCAAATCCACCAGCTCCAGCACCGCCTCCACCATTTTCAAAAGCAGCATGTCCAAATCTATCATATTGAGCTCTCTTATTTTCGTCTGAAAGCACTTGATATGCTTCGTTAATCTCTTTGAATTTATCTTCAGCTTCTTTTTTTTCAGCTTCACTAGCTCCACTAAATTTATCAGGGTGATATTTCATAGCAGCTTTTCTATAAGCTTTTTTTATCTCTACATCAGAAGCACCTTTGGTAGCTCCTAAAACTTCATAAAAGTCTCTTTTAGCCATTTAAAAAAATCCTCCGTTTCTTAAAATAAGGGATAGAGTAGCTCTATCCCTTAAGTAAAGTATATATTAATTAGTAATATTAGTCAACTATCTCAGCATCTGCAACGTCATCTTGAGCGTTATTTCCTGCATTAGCTCCACCTTGTTGGTTAGCTTGAGCATCTTTATAGATTTCTTCAGCTAATTTGTGAGCAGCTGTAGATAATTTTTCGATAGCAGCGTCAATAGCGTCTTTATCTTCTCCATCTTTTACTTTTTTAAGTTCTTCGATAGCTTCTTCAATAGCTTTTTTCTCATCTTCAGTTACTTTTTCAGCGTAATCTTTTACTGATTTTTCAGTTGAAGCGATTAACATATCAGCTTTATTTCTAGTTTCAACTAACTCTTTGAATTTTTTATCCTCAGCTTCGTTAGCTTCAGCATCTTTTTTCATTCTTTCAATCTCATCAGCAGATAAGTTTGTAGAACCAGAGATTGTAACGTTACTGATTTTTCCTGTTCCTAAATCTTTAGCAGAAACATGAACAATTCCGTTAGCATCGATATCGAAAGTAACTTCGATTTGAGGAACTCCTCTAGGTGCAGCTGGGATTCCTTCAAGATTGAATTCTCCTAACTTATGGTTATCAGCAGCTTTTGCTCTTTCTCCTTGTAAAACGTTGATTGTAACAGCTGGTTGGTTATCAACAGCAGTTGAGAATACTTGTGATTTTTTTACAGGGATAGTGGTATTTCTTTCGATAATCTTAGTAAATACTCCTCCTAAAGTTTCAATTCCTAAAGATAATGGAGTAACATCAAGAAGTAATACATCTTTAACGTCTCCCATTAAAACTCCACCTTGAATAGCTGCTCCTTCAGCAACAACCTCATCAGGGTTGATTCCTTTGTTTGGTTTCTTACCGAAGTATGATTCTACCCACTCTTGAACAGCAGGAATTCTTGTTGATCCTCCAACTAATAATATCTCATCGATATCAGATGGATTTAATCCAGCAGCCTTTAAAGCATCCTTTGTAGGAACTTGAGTAGCTTCAACTAAATCTCTAGTTAAGTCGTTGAACTTAGCTCTAGTTAATTTTATATCTAAATGTTTAGGTCCAGTAGCATCCATAGTTATGAATGGTAAAGAGATATGAGCTTCCATTAATGTAGAAAGTTCTTTTTTAGCTTTCTCAGCAGCATCCTTAAGTCTTTGGTAAGCCATTTTATCATTACCTAAATCGATTCCATTTTCTTTTTTGAACTCTTCAACTAAATACTTGATTACAGCATCATCGAAGTTGTCTCCACCAAGATGGTTGTTTCCTGAAGTTGAAATAACTTCAATTACACCGTCTGCGATTTCAAGGATTGAAACGTCGAATGTTCCTCCACCAAGGTCAAATACTAATACTCTTTCTTCTTTTCCAGCTTTTTCTAATCCGTAAGCTAGTGCAGCAGCAGTAGGTTCGTTGATAATTCTTTTTACATCTAAACCAGCGATAACTCCAGCATCTTTTGTAGCTTGTCTTTGAGCATCTGTAAAGTAAGCTGGAACAGTGATAACAGCCTCAGTTACAGTTTCTCCTAAGTAAGCTTCAGCATCTGATTTTAATTTCTTTAAAATCATTGCAGAAATCTCTTGTGGAGTGTAGTTTTTTCCGTGGATATCAACTTTGTAGTCGCTTCCCATATGAGTTTTGATAGATAAGATTGTTGATGTAGGGTTAGTTATTGCTTGTCTTTTTGCAATCTCTCCAACGATAATCTCTCCGTTTTCTTTTATACTTACAACTGATGGAGTTGTTCTAGCTCCTTCAGCGTTAGAGATTACTGTAGTAGATCCCCCTTCCATTATTGATACACACGAGTTAGTAGTTCCTAAGTCAATTCCTATAATTTTTGCCATTTAAAAAACCTCCTAATATATCTGAATTTTTTTAATTTTTTCAATTTATTTTTTACAAACTTTAACCATTGAGGGTCTGATAACTTTACCCTTCATTTTATAACCTTTTTGGAATTCGGCGATTATTTCATCGTTAGCATGATCCGCCGAATCTTCTACAGCTACTGCCATGTGTAGATGAGGATCGAAAGATGCTTTATCAGTTTCGATTGCTTCTACACCTTCACTAGCAACAGTACTTTTCATTTGAGAAAGAGTTAATTCAACTCCTTTAACTAATGAATCGAAATCTTTTGATTCAGAAGAAGCTGCAATAGCTCTTTCTAAGTTATCAACTATATCTAAAACTTTTACAACAATCTTTTCAGAAGCAAAAGCTTTTAAATCTTCAAACTCTTTTTCTTTTCTTTTTGTGAAGTTTTGGAATTCAGCTTGTTTTCTTAAGTAAGAGTTTTTCCAATCTTCAAGTTCTGTTTTTAATGTTTCCATTTCAGTGTTTTGAGAAGTAGATTCAGTTGTGTTTTCAGCTGTTTCTACTGTTTCTTCAATTATTTCATCTTTTATATCTTTATCTGTCATTATAATCTCCTTCGTTACTTATTTCTTTGATAACTTTGTTAACTTCTTTAGTGACATGTTGAATAAGTCCCATTGTTTTTGAGTAAGACATACGTTTAGGGCCCATAACTCCAATAACTCCAGGAGAGTTATCCATATTATAAACTGAATAAACAAAGCTATAATCTTCTAAACCTTTTACAGCGAGTTCTTCACCGAAGATGACATTGACTTCTCCTTCTTTAAATGGTTTTAAACTTATTGCTTCTTCGAAAAGTTCTTTGATTTTTTCACGTTTTGAAAAAATGTCGAGAACATCACTAATTTCATTGACTTGCTTATCTTTGAAAATCTCAGATGAATTTTCTAAGAAAAGTTTTCCTTCTACCTCACTATATACAAAATCTATAATTTTTTCGATTTCATGAGATTCGATAAGATGGTTTTTAATTTCATTATTAATTCTTTGAGAAAGCTTAGCAAGTTCATCTTGACTGCACATTTCGTCAAAAAAGATTTTTTTTGTACGAACACTTTTGTTCTCCATAACAATAACAGCCATAGCCATATAATCATCGATATGTACAAGTTCAACTTTTTTTATCTTTTCTTTTTTATGAGTAGGCTCGATTACTATTCCGACATAGTTAGTTAACTTTGAAAGAAGAGTTGAAGTTTTTTTCAAAACTGAATCAAGTTCTCTCATTTTGATTTCATAAACAGAATTTATTCTAGCTTGTTCTTCTCTTGAAAGTTTTTCAATTTTTAAGAGTTCTTCTAGATAAAATTTATATCCTCTATCAGTGGGAATTCTACCTGAAGAAGTGTGGGTTTTCACGATAAATCCCATGTCCTCTAAATCAGACATCACATTTCTTATTGTTGCAGAGGATAGATCGATATTGTATTTTTTTACGAGTGCTCTAGAACCAATTGTTTCTCCAGAAAGTAAATAGAAATCTATAATGGCACTAAGAACAAGCTTTTCTCTATCACTGACAACCATAGAATCACCCTTTTTAATTTTTTATTAGCACTCGTTGTTGTGGAGTGCTAAACTTGAAATTAATATAATACAAAATAAAATAAAAGTCAATAACTTTTTAAAAAAAAAATAAAAAAAGAATTATAAAATAAAAAATTAAGAATAAATAATAGTTTAAAAAAAAAGAGAAATACGGTATAATTTTTTTAGAGAATTAATAGTCAAGGGGTGAGTAAAATGGGAGTTATCGTAGGTAAAAGTATTTTCCCTGGAATAGTTATAGGACAACCCTATATAGAGAGAAAAAAAAAGATAGATATTGAAAATTATAAAATTTCGTCAGATAAAATTGATGAAGAGATTGAAAGATTTTTAGGTGCAGTTCAGAAAGCAAAAAATGATATTAAACAAATTAAAAGTAATTTAGAAGGAAAAATAAGTAAAGAGGATTTGCAAATATTAACAGTTCATATAATGATGTTAGATGATCCACAGTTTATAACAGATATAAAAAAAGGAATAAAAAAAGAGGGAAATAACTCTGAGTCTGTAGTGAAAAAAGTTTCTAATAAATATATAGAGATGTTTGAAAAAATAGCAGACCCTATATATAAGCAAAGAGCTTTAGACATAAAAGATATCAGTGAGAGAATTATAATGAATTTGACATCAGAAGACAGTGTTGATTCTAATTTAGATGGTAAAATTCTTGTTTTGAGAGAGTTACTTCCGTCAGAACTTTTAAAAATTTATTATAGTGGTATAAAATTAAATGGAATAATAATGGAATATATGGGAGAGACATCTCATACAGCAATATTAACAAAAGCGTTAGAGATTCCAACTTTGATGGGTGGAAATGATATATTTTCAGTTGATTGGGGAGATCAAATTATATTAGATACCACATCTTTAGAAGGAAAAGTAATAACGAACCCTGATATAAAAACACTAAATAGATGTGAAGAGGATAAAAATAGATATAGAAATAAAATTAAAGAAATCGAAGAATCAATAGATAAAGAAAGTATAACTCTTGATGGAGAAAGAGTCTATTTACATTTAAATATAGGGGGACGTTTAGATATAGCTCAAGTTTGTAGAAAAAAACCTGATGGAATAGGTTTGTTAAGAACAGAGTTGATATATATGGATGCAGAGGAGTTTCCTGACGAAGAAAAGCAGCGTAAGATATATGAAAATATAGCTCATGAATTTGAAGAGAGCCAGCCTAATAAACCAATAATTATTAGAACTTTAGATATTGGTGCAGATAAAAAGTTATCATATTATAAAATGGTAGATGAGGAAAATCCATCTTTAGGATGTAGAGGTATGAGATTAACTCTATCTAATAAAGAGTTGTTTAAAAATCAGATAAAAGGAATCTTAAGAGCGGCAGAGCATCATAATATAAAAATGATGTATCCAATGATAACTAATTTGAAAGAGATAAATGAGGCAAAGGATTTAGTTAAAGAGTGTAAAGAAGAACTTTTAAATGAGGGTAAGAGTTTTAAAGATGATATAGAGATTGGAATGATGGTAGAGGTACCGTCAAACGTAATGCTTGCAGATATATTTGCAGATTATGTAGATTTCTTTTCGATAGGAACGAATGATTTAACACAGTATATTTTAGCTACAGATAGATATAGTCCGATTGCAGAGAAGCTGTACGATTGCTATGATCCTGCTGTTATAAGAGCTATTGAGATGGTTACGATTGCTGCTTTGAAAAAAAATAAAAAAATATCTGTATGTGGTGAAATGGCTGGAGAAGATCAGGCTGTAATAGCTTTGATGAGTTTAGGAGTAAGAGATTTGAGTATGGCACCAGCATACATTCCTAAAATTAGAAATCTGGTTAGGAAAATTAGAGTTTCTGAATTAGAAGATGTAAAATTTGCGATGTTGAAAGCAAAAGATTCAGAAGAGATAAAAGAAATACTAAATGAATATTTAAATAAAATAGAAGGGAGAAATATAGTATGAAAAAAGTAGAAGTAACAATAAAAAATAAAGCAGGATTACATGCTAGACCGTCTTCTTTATTTGTTCAAACAGCAAGTAAATATGATGCAGATATAAATGTTATCTTTGAAGATGAAGTTATAAATGGAAAAAGTATTATGGGGTTGATGCTTCTTGCAGCAGAGCAAGGAAGAGTTTTAACTTTAGAGTGTGATGGTAGCGATGAGGATGAAATGATCGCGGAACTAATAGACTTAATTGAAGTAAAAAAGTTTAATGAGGAGTAAAATCAGTGGAAATAATAAGAGCTGAAAAAATGGGATTTTGCTTTGGCGTAAAAAAAGCAGTAGAAACTTGTTATGAAATAGCTAAAAGAAAAAATGTGAATAAATATATTTTAGGTATGGTTGTACATAATAAAGATGTAGTTAGAGAGATGGAAAATATTGGTTTTATAACTTTAGATGAAGAAGATATTTTAGAAGATAAAGATCCGTTAAAAAAAGGAGACGTAGTGATAATAAGAGCTCATGGAACAACTTCTAAAATAATGGAGAAATTAAAGAGAAAAGAAGTTGAAATAAAGGACGCTACGTGTATTTTTGTAGATAAAATAAAAGAGATTCTAATAGAAAGAGAACATGAAGGAGACGAGATTATATTTATTGGTGATAAAGACCATCCTGAAGTAAAAGGTATTATTTCGTTTGGAGAAAAGATACATGTTTTAAAAAATATAGATGAATTGAAAGAAAGTTCTTTGGATAGAAGTAAAAGATATACAGTTTTAACTCAAACAACTTTAAACAAAGAAAAGTTTCAAGAGATGAAAGAATATTTAGAAAAATACTATTCAAATGCTCAGATATTTGATAGGATATGTGGAGCGACAAGCGAAAGACAAGAAGCAACTAGAAAGTTATCTAGAACATGTGATATAGTTATTGTAATAGGAGATTTGAAAAGCTCGAACAGTAAAAAACTTCTAGAGGTGGCTTTAGCTGAGAATACAAATAGTTATTTAGTTCAAAATGAAAAGGAATTAGATTTAACTTTATTTTCAGAAAATATGAAAGTAGGGATAACAGCGGGAGCATCAACTCCAGAAGATATCATAAAAAAAATAGAAAATAAAATAAGGGGGAACTTTAATGTCTAACTTTGATTACTATGAAGATTTTGAAGCATTACTAAATGAGTATATGCCAATAAAAGAGGATGAGGAGCTAAAAAGAAAAGTAACTGGAACAATTGTAAATACAGACAGAAACTTCACATATTTAGAGGTAGCCGGAGAACCGAAAGCTGTAAGAGTAAGAACAGAGGAATTAGCAGGATATTCTGTAGGAGACGAAGTTGAAGTTCTAATAGTTTCACAATTAGAAGAGGATGACTCTCTGGTTTTAATTGCATCAAAAAGAAGAATCGATATGGAAATCGGTTCTGAAAAATTAAATGCAGCTTACAATAACGCAGAGATTGTAACAGGAAAAATTTTAAAAAGAGTAAAAGGTGGATATGTTGTTGAGCTATTCTTCCAACAAGGATTCTTACCTAATTCATTATCAGAGATTCCGTTTGACCAAGGAGATTCTTTCTTAGGACAAGAGGTTTCTGTTGTAATAAAGGATGTAAAAGAGGATAAAAAAGGTAAAAAGATTCTTTTATCTAGAAGAGAAATTGTTGCAGCTAAAGAGTTAGAGGCGATAGATAAGTTAGTTTTAGACAGTGTTGTTAAAGCTACAGTTTTAGAGGTTTTAGATTTTGGACTAACAGTAAAGTTAGATGGAGTAAGAGGGTTTATACATATATCAGAAATAGATTGGAAAAAAACAGTGGATTTACAAAAGTTATATAAAACTGGTGATGTAATTGAAGCTAAAATTATAGAAATTGAAAAAGAAAAAAGAAATGTAAGATTATCACTAAAGGCATTGAAGAGAAATCCATGGGACATACTAACAGAAAAAAATACTGTTGGTTCTGAAGTTTTAGGAAAAGTAACGAGAGTAGTTAATTATGGTGCTTTTGTTGAGCTGCTACCAGGTGTAGAAGGGCTAATCCACACATCTGATTTTTCTTGGGCAAATAAAAAAGTAAACGTTAATGCTTTTGTTAAGGTTGGAGATGAAGTAAAAGTTGTTATAACTGAATTAAATCCAACTGAAAGAAAGTTAAAATTAGGAATAAAGCAATTAAGTGCAAATCCATGGAAAGATGCAGCTGAAAAGTATGCAGTAGGATCTACTTTAACAGGAACTGTAGTGGAAGTAAAGCCATTTGGTATTTTTGTTGAAGTTGAAGAAGGAGTAGATGGATTTATTCATAACTCTGATTTTGCATGGTCAGGAAATAAAAGATATTCTAAAGGAGATAAAGTTGAGTTTAAAGTAACTGAATTAAATTTAGAAGGACAAAAAATAAAAGGAAGCATCAAAGATTTAACAAAAAATCCTTGGGAAACTGCTTTAGAAAATTATAAAGTTGGAGATAGAATAGAAAAAGAGATAAAAAATATTCAGGACTTCGGAATGTTTGTTAAATTAGGAGAGGGAGTAGATGGATTTATTCCAACTCAGTTAGCATCTAGAGATTTCATCAAAAATTTAAAAGATGTATTCAATGTAGGAGATAATGTTTTAGCTGAAATAGTTGAGATTGACTCTGAAAAGAAAAGAATAAAACTTTCTATAAAAAAAGTACAATTAGAAAAAGAAAAAAATGAGAATAAAGAACTTATAGAAAAGTATGGAACTTCTTCAAGCGAAGAGTAATATAATTAGAGGTCCTCAAAATAAAGAGGACCTCAATAAAATCAATAAAAAATAAAGTTGACTTTTTGTATAATTGTGTTATAATTATTAAAGACAATTAATAAGATTTATCAAGAAGAAACTTCCTGTTTCTCACCTTGTGGGGCATGACCTACATAAAGGTATTTAAATTTTTGTTTAGGGCTAGCCTTAATAATTATTTGAGTTTAACAGGAATTTTATATCCTGTTTTTTTTATTTGATAGTTAATAGGAGGTGTCTATTATTTCGGACAAAGTTAGAATCAACGAAAAAATAAGAGGTAGAGAGTTAAGAATTATCTCTGAAACTGGTGAACAATTAGGAATCATGTCGGCTGTAGAAGCTTTAGAATTAGCAATGCAAAAGGAATTAGATCTAGTTGAAATATCTCCAAATGCTGCGCCACCAGTATGTAAAATAATGGATTATGGAAAGTATAAATACGAGCAAACTAGAAAAGCTAAAGAAGCTAAGAAAAACCAAAAGCAAGTTATTGTTAAAGAGGTTAAGTTTAGAGCTAGAATAGATCAGCACGATATGGATACAAAAATAGCTCATGTTACAAAGTTCTTAGAGAAGGACAACAAGGTTAAAATAACTCTTGTTCAGTACGGAAGAGAAAGAATGTACGCTGATCAAGGAATTGAAATGTTAGATCAAATATCTGAAAGATTCGTTGAAATCGCAGATGTTGATAAAAAATATAATGATAAGCAAAAATATTTGATCTTATCACCAAAAAAATAGTGAAGATTTGAGAGGAGGAACATTACAATGCCAAAAATGAAAACTCATAGAGGTGCTAGAAAGAGAATTAAAGTAACTGGAACAGGAAAGTTCGTTGTTAAGAAGCCAGGAAAGAGCCATATCTTAACTAAGAAAACAAGAAAAAGAAAGAACAGATTAAAGAAGGATACAGTAATCACTTCTACATTAGAGAAACACTTAAAAGGATTATTACCATACGGAGTAGGAAGATAATAATTCTTTAGGAATATTATTGTTAAAGAACCAATTTTAGGAGGATAAGTAAATGAGAGTTAAGACTGGAATAGTTAGAAGAAGAAGACATAAAAAAGTTTTAAAAGCTGCTAAAGGATTTAGAGGAGCGTCAGGTGACGTTTTCAAGCAAGCTAAACAAGCAGTAATGAGAGCGGAAGCTTTCTCTACAAGAGATAGAAAAGTTAGAAAGAGAAAGATGAGACAATTATGGATCATCAGAATCAACGCTGCTGCAAGAATCAACGGATTAACTTACTCAACTTTAATGAACGGATTAAAGAGAGCAGGAATCGAGTTAGATAGAAAAGTATTAGCAGATATCGCTTTAAACAATGCAGCTGAGTTCGCTAAATTAGCAGAAACTGCAAAAGCAGCATTATAAGATAGTTAAAAAAGAGCTTAGGCTCTTTTTTTTATTTAAAACTATTTTAAAATCTCTTAAATAAAAAGCAAAAATATGATATAATTTTTCAGGAGAGTAGTTTTAAAAAACCTAAGGGGGATTAAAATGCTAAGAAAAAAAATACTAAAGAGAATAGATATAAGTAAAGAAGAGTTATTAGATCAGGAACAAGAGATTAGATTTGAGCTTTTAACAAAACCTAATGATATTGAAAACTTAGAAAAGTTAGGAACAATTCTTTTTTATAAAAGAGATTGTGATGGAGCTTTAGAAATCTATGAAAAATTAAGAGCTTTAGGAAAAAAAGATAGCGAAACAATTGGGTTTATTGGATATTTAAATTATGAGTTGGGGAACTATACAAGAAGTATAAAATATTTTAATATATTTTTAGATAAAAAGCCTGGGGATGCTTTTGTATACTTCTTATTAGGTAATGCGTATTCTAGAGCAGGAAAAATAATAGAGGCTATAAATAGTTATGATTTTGCAATATTTTTAGATTTAGATATTTATAGTGCACATCTTGATTTTGCTAAAGAGTATGAGTTTTTAGGAAGATATAAAAAGGCTTTAAATGAATATATTGCAGCCTATGAAATTGACCCAAGAGATAAAGAGATTAAAGAAAAGATAGAGTATTTAAAAGATAAAATTAAGGGTAAATAAAAATAGGGGATAGAAAATCTATTCCCTTATTTTATAATATAGTAAAAAATCAAGGAGAAAATAATGATATCAATAGCATTAGTTTTAACAGCGGCTATTTTTTTAGTAATAGCAATATTGTTTGGGATGAATAGAGCAATCTCAGCATTGCCAGCACTATTTTTTATAATGTTACTAATTTCTTTTTTTGGATTTATAGTAATTCAATTTTTCCCAATAATTCTTGTGTTTTTAATTATTAGATATTTTATAAATAAAAAAAATCCAAGAAAAAAAACTTTTTATTATCAATCTTATACTCAAAAAGATTTCGAGGATATGTTTAGAAATCAAGGAAATCAGTATGGTGGAAGTTATCAAGGTGGTTACCAAAACAATCCGTTTGGAACATTTGAAGACAAAAGTAAATACTATGCGATTCTTGGAGTAAAGGAAGGGTCTACACCTGAAGAGATAAAAAAAGCGTATAGAGAGTTAGCAAAAAAACATCATCCAGATAGATATGCAAATGCAGATGCCGAAATTAGAGAGATGCACGAAAGAAAATTTAAAGAGATAAATGAAGCTTATGAAAAACTTCAATAATTATAAATATTTTTTTTTGCAAAAATGTTAAATCTTGTGGTACAATGTAAAAGTTGAATAAAATGGAGGGTATGATGAGTTTAAAGACACTGATTTTAGCAGCAGGAAAAGGAACAAGAATGAAATCTGAGCTGCCAAAAGTTTTACATAAAGTTTGTGGAGTACCGATGGTACAAAAAATCGTTAATACATGCAGTAAAATTGGTTCTATTGAAAATATACTTATATTGGGGCATAAAAAAGAAGAGGTATTGAAAGTACTTCCAAATATGCAGTATGTAGTTCAAGAGGAGCAATTAGGAACAGGCCATGCAGTGATTCAAGCTAAAGATAAGTTGAAAGATTTTGATGGGACAGTAATGATACTTTGTGGAGACACTCCTTTGTTAAGAGAGGAAACTTTAAAAGAGTTATATAACTATCATAAACAAACAGGAGCTATAACAACTATATTAACTTCTATATATGAAAATCCATTTGGATATGGTAGAATTGTTAAAGAAAATGAAACGGTTATAGGAATTGTTGAAGAAAAAGAAGCATCTGAAGAGATTAGAGCTATAAAAGAGGTAAATGCGGGTGTTTACTGTTTTGAATCAAAAGACTTATTATCAGCTTTAGATAGAATTGATAATAAAAATGAAAAAGGAGAATACTACTTAACAGATGTAATTGCAATAAATGTTAGGGATGGAAAAAAAGTAGAGGCCTTTTTATTAGAGGATAATGATGAAATTTTAGGTATAAATTCTAAAATAGAGTTAGAAAAAGCAAACTGTATAATGAAAAATAGAATAAATGAAAAACATATGGAAAATGGAGTAATATTCATTGACAAAAATAGTGTTTACATAGAGGAAAGTGTTGAAATAGGTCAAGATACAATAATTTATCCAGGAGCTTTATTGCAAGGTGATACAGTAATAGGTCAAAATTGTGAGATCTTAGGGAATACAAGAGTGATTGACTGTAACATTGGAAATAATGTAAGAGTTGAAAGTTCAGTGTTAGAAGAAAGTGTTGTAGAGGATAGAGTGACAATAGGTCCTTTTGCACACTTGAGACCTAAATCACATCTGAAAGAGGAAGTTCATATTGGAAACTTCGTAGAAATAAAAAAATCAGTATTAGAAAAGGGTGTTAAAGCAGGACATTTAACATATCTTGGAGATGCTACAGTCGGAGAAAAAACTAATATAGGTGCAGGTACAATAACTTGTAACTATGATGGTAAAAATAAATTCAAAACCACAATTGGAAAAAATGCTTTTATAGGAAGTGATACCATGTTGGTGGCTCCTTTAAATATAGGAGAAAATGCGTTGGTTGGAGCAGGTTCTGTAATAACAAAAGATGTTCCAGAAAATGCGTTAGCGGTATCAAGAAGTAAACAAGTTATAAAATTTGATTGGAGGAAATAGAAAAAATGGAAAGACCTGGGGTAAAAATTTTTGCCGGAACATCAAACGTGGAGTTAGCTAAAAAAATAGCTGAGAAATATGGGACTTCAGTAGGAGATGTTGAGATTGTTAGATTTAAAGATGGAGAGGTTTATGTTTGTGTAGGAGAAACGGTAAGAGGTAGAGATATATTTGTTGTTCAATCTACATCTGAGCCAGTAAACGAGAATATAATGGAGTTATTAATATTTATTGATGCTTTAAAAAGAGCATCAGCTAAATCGATAAACGTTATCATTCCTTACTACGGATACGCTAGACAAGATAGAAAATCAAGACCTAGAGAGCCGATCACGTCTAAATTAGTGGCAAATTTATTAACAACAGCAGGAGCGACAAGAATCGTAACTATGGATTTACATGCTGATCAAATCCAAGGATTCTTCGATATTCCAGTGGATCATATGCAAGCATTACCTTTACTAGCTAAGTCATTTATAGCTAGAGGATTATCAGGAGAAAAAGTGGTAGTAGTATCTCCAGATATCGGTGGAGTAAAAAGAGCTAGAAAATTAGCAGAATGGCTAGATTGTAAAATAGCAATTATTGATAAGAGAAGACCAAAACCAAATATGTCAGAAGTAATGAACTTAATTGGAGAGGTTGAAGGTAAGGTTGCAATATTTATTGATGATATGATTGATACTGCAGGAACAATAACAAATGGAGCTGAAGCTATAATGGCAAGAGGCGCTGTAGAAGCTTATGCTTGTTGTACTCATGGAGTATTTTCTGATCCAGCTATTGAAAGATTACAAGCTTCTTGTTTAAAAGAGGTTATTATAACAGATTCAATAGCACTTCCAGAATCTAAGAAAATAGATAAGATAAAAGTTGTATCTGTAGATGAAATTCTTGCAGAGGCAGTTAGAAGAATCGTTAATAACGAATCTGTATCTGAGTTATTTGAAAAGTAAAAGCATATAGAAAAGCTAGTATTATACTAGCTTTTTTTATTTTTATATGTTAGAATTATTTTATAATAAATAAATATTAAGGAAAAGGATTTATTATGAAAAGAATTGTATATAAAGAAGACAACATTGATTTAAAATTTATAAAAAAAATCTTAGATGAAAATGGAATAATAATATATCCAACAGATACTGTTTATGGTGTTGGGGCAAGTTTGAAATCACTAGAAGGAATTGAAAAAATTTATAAGGCTAAAGAACGAGCCTTTAATTCACCATTGATAGCACTTTTAAGTAAAGTTGAGTATGTAGAAAAAGTAGCAATAGTAGATGAAGAGAAAAAAGAGATTGTCGTAAAGTTGGCAGAAAAATTTTGGCCAGGAGCATTGACAATAATTTTAAATAAAAGAAATAGTGTACCAGATATAATGGTTTCAGGAGGACAAACTGTTGGAGTAAGAATACCAGCTTTAAAATTAGCACAGGATATAATAGAGTCTGTAGGTGGAGTTCTTCCAACAACAAGTGCAAATATATCTGGAGAGTCTACTCCTAGAAGTTATGAAGAGTTAAATGAAATCTTTAAGGAAAGAGTAGATATAATTATAGATGGAGGAAAATCTCCTTTAGGTGTAGAGTCAACAATAATAGATTTAACAAAAGATGTTCCCAAAATACTTCGAGAGGGAGCTATAAAAAAAGAAGCAATAGAGAAACTTATTGGAAAAATATAAAATTTTGGAGGAAACTGATGAAGGCACAAAAATTAAACCCAAATAACATGAATCCTATGCAAATGAATTCAATGTCATCTATGATGGGAATGATGAATTCAATTCAAAAAATTGGAAAAGGAAAGAGAAAATATTCTGTAACTTTAGATAAAGGTACAAAAAAATTCTTATCTAAATTTATAGAAGAAATAAAAAAGCAGTTTGATGTAAATAGTGGAATGCAAAATGTAGGACAATTTTTAGATTATGTAAAATCTATAGCAGATTCTAAAGATAGAATGGAGCTAAAACTTTCATATGAAGAGCAAGAGTTTCTAACAAGAATGGTTGCAGATGCTGTTAGAGGAATGGAGTCAGTTCAATTTAAATGGTATCAATTAATAAAGAAGTCAATGACGAAAGTTATGATAAAACAATATAGAGAGTTATTAATTCAATTAAAAAAATAATTGAAAAACCTAGTAAAATCAAAGGAAGTCAGAAGTAGAGAAATATTCTACTTCTTTTTTTTAAAAAAAATGTTGACTTTTTATATATCATAGGGTATAATTATAAATGTCTAAGGGATGCCGCTTTAGCTCACCTGGTAGAGCAACTGACTTGTAATCAGTAGGTAATTGGTTCGACT
>NZ_JRJZ01000154.1:0-30988 GCF_000800875.1 Cetobacterium sp. ZWU0022 | reverse complement strand
ATCTTTATCCCTTTTCAAAGAACTGGACCTATTTTTCATCTTTAGTTAACAGATTCTTTATTAATATAAAATGGGGGCACTAGTCTCCCCCACATTTTTATACTTTAAAATCTTCTAATTTTTTTCTTCTACTTGGATGTCTTAATTTTCTAAGAGCTTTCACTTCTATTTGTCTGATTCTCTCTCTTGTTACTTTAAATATTTTTCCAACCTCTTCTAAAGTTTTCGGAGCACCATCATTCAATCCATATCTGAAGATTAAAACTTGCTCTTCTCTGCTACTTAAAGTTTTTAAAACATCATTTAATTGCTCTCTAAGTAAAGTTCTATTAGTTAGTTCATATGGATTTTGCATTTTGTTATCCTCTACGAAATCTCCTAATTCACTATCCTCTTCACTTCCAACTGGAGTTTCTAGAGATATAGGATCTTGATTCATTTCTTGGATACTTTTTATTTTGTCAACTTCCATACCTAATCTATCAGCTAAAACTTCTGGAGTAGCATCTTTTCCTGTTTCTTGAAGGTAAATTCTAGCTTCTTTCTTTATTTTATTTATTGTTTCAATCATATGAACTGGTATACGAATTGTTCTTCCTTGATCAGCTATCGCTCTTGTTATAGCTTGTCTAATCCACCAAGTTGCATAAGTTGAGAATTTATATCCTTTACTGTATTCAAATTTTTCTACAGCTTTCATCAATCCAATATTTCCTTCTTGAATTAAATCAAGAAGTTTTAATCCTCTATTTGTATGTTTTTTAGCAATACTTACAACTAGTCTTAAATTCGCTTCTATAAGTTGTTGTTGTGAATATTCGTCACCTTCTAAAGCTGCCTTTGCATATCCTAACTCTTCATCATGAGTTAATAGAGGTATCTGCCCAATCTCTCTTAAATACATTTTTATTGGTTCATCAACTTCCATCTCACCAGTAATGCTGAATAAATCATCATTTACTAAGTCATCTTCACTTACTTCTTCTATATCATCTGGATTGAAATCGAAATCTTCAGAATACTCTTTACCTTTTTCCTCTTCATCATCGTCATCTTCAAGTTCAACAACAGGTCTCTTTATTATTGGAGTTATAATTTTTTTTGCATCTTTTTTATCTTCTTCTTTTCTTTTTGTAACTTCTTGTTTTTTTACATCTGCTTGAGAAACAATTTTAATACCTTGTTCCGTCATTCCATTTATTAAAAACTCTATTCTTTCAGGCGGAAAATCTGAACTTAATTTGCTATTAATCTCTTCATAGCTTATTACTTTATTTTCCATTGCCTTTCTTAATAAAGCTAAAACCTTTTCATTTTTTATAAACTCCTTCATTAGTTGAAGCCTCCTCTATTGAATAAAATTATCTTTCAAAATTTTATGCATTGATATTTTTAAACTCTTGATACAATGCTCGAAGGTCATTGAACTCTATTTGCTGTTTCAATTTATCCTCTATTTTTTTCAACTGAATATGCTTTAAAAGATTTGTTCTCTCTTTTAAAGATTCTTTTAGCTCTAGTATAAACCACGACATAAAAATAATTTGGAATCCTTTTTCTACATCTAATTTATTTGAAAAATCGTCTATAGAAAGTAAGGATATATTTACCAACTCCTTCTCTTCATCTTGGGTTAGATTTCCTGTTAATATTATATCTTTTATTATATTAGTACTTTTTTGGTTATTTTCTAATAAAAATTCAATGTATTCAAATATTTTTCTACCTAAACTACTATTGATTTTTTTATTTCTAAAATCATTAAAATACTCATTTTCAGAAAGAACTAATGCTAAAGTTAATTTCTCTAGATTACATAGACCTTTTTCGTCTAAATCTTTAGTTTCCTCTTTTTTTTCATAAGTATTTTTTACTCTTTTTTTGTTATTAACTACTAAAATCGATTTCAATATATCTATATCTATATTCAATGATTTTGATAGTTTATCCATATATAAACTTTTTTCAAGATCATTTTCTAAGCATTGGAAAAACTCTTTAAATCTATTGATGAAATTCTGCTTAGACATATGATCATCTAAACTATACTCCGCAGAGTATCTATTATATAAATAATCAAAAGCTTCTAAAGACTCTTTAACCACTTTTAAAAAAGCTTCTTTTCCAAACTTTTTTAAATAATCATCCGGATCTTTTGCGTCTTTATAAACTAATACCCTTATATTAAAGCCCTCTGATTTTAAAATCATTATTGCTCTTTCTGTTGCTTTTTGCCCAGCCTCATCCATATCAAAAGATAAAATAACATTGCTAGTATACTTTTTTAATAGCTGTCCTTGCTCTTCTGTTAAAGCTGTCCCTAGTGGTGCTAATGCAACATCAAATCCATATGAATGTGCTGATAATACATCCATATATCCTTCCATCAGTATCGAATAACTCTTCTTTTTTATATTACTTCCTTTTTGAATAAAACCATACAGATTTTTCCCTTTACTGAATATTGGTGTTTCTTGAGAGTTAATATACTTTGGAATCTCTTTACTATCTTCTAGTGATCTTCCTCCAAAAGCTATAACTTTTCCTGCTACTGAATAGATTGGAAATATTATTCTGTTTCTAAACGAATCATATATCCCTTTTTCATTCTCTTTAGCAAGACCCAAATCAAATATTTTTTGTTTTGGAAATCCTTTTATTATAAGATAATCATAAAGACCTGTCCATAAATTAGGAGCATACCCTATCTCATTATCTTTTATAAGTTTTGGATTTATTTTTCTCTTTGATAAATATTCTAAAGCATCTCTTGCTGTATTTTTAAATATCTCTTCTTTGTAATAATTATGAGCTTCTTCCATAATGTCATAATACTCTTTATTTTCATTGACTCTACTATTCCCCACTTTTTTTATTGGAATATTATATTTTTTTGCTAATTCTTCTACTGCTTCAACAAAAGATATTTTTTTATACTCTGAATAGAATTTTATAGGATTTCCACCTGCACCACAAACAAAACATTTACAAATATTTTTGCTTGGACTGACTACAAATGATGGGTTGTTGTCTTGATGAAATGGGCATAATCCTTTATAGTTAGCCCCTGTTTTTTTTAAGTCTACAACCTCTCCTACAACATCTTCAATATGTAATTGTTGTAACAATAAATCAATATCTTCTGATTTATATTTCATTAATATTCTCCCAATCTTTTAAGGTTTTATGAGTAAATAATATTTAAGAGCAAACCGCTCTATCCTAAATTATATTATATTTCTAGTAAATATGCAATTTTTTTTTAATAAAAATAAAGAAAAAGAAGGATTTTAAAAATCCTTCTTTAATTTCTTTAATTTTCTGTAGTTCTTGTGCTTAATTCTATCTCTTTTAATGCTTCTTGAGCCTTAGCATTTATATAATCAGATTTAACTTGTTCCATGAATTCTGAAAGCTCTGCTTTCTTCTCTTCTACTTGAACATCTTTTCTATAAATTATATAATCTTTTTGATCTTTTATAAATCCGATTTTATCTAATTCAGATCCATAAATTGCTTTTGCTAAATCCTCATTATATCCTAATCCTGGAATATACCCTTCTTCTGTTATTCCATCTATCTTTTCAGAGAAAACAATTCCTGCTTCATTTTTCAAATCAGCAAAAGTTATTGTTTTATTAGTTAAATCTGCCACAATTTGAGAAACTTGCTCTAATTTAGACGCCAATGTTTCTTCAGAAGGTTCAGGAATTATTAAAATATGGCTTGCTGTAACTGTTTCATCAGCATCATTTTTTTCTTGAACAAAAATCAAATGATAACCAAATTGAGTTTTTACAACTTCAGGATAAATCTCTCCTGCTTTTCCTGAGAAAGCTGCATCCTCAAACGGTTTTACCATATCTCCCTTTTTAAATGTTCCTAATGATCCTCCAGCTGGTCCACTTGGTCCATCTGAATTTTTTTTAGCCATTTCAGCAAAGTTTTTAGGAGTCAATTTCTTTAATAACTCCTCTGCCTTTACTTTTGCTACTTGATCATCAGCTTCTGTTGCTTCCACTTTTAAAATTGCTATATCAGCATCAGCACTTTTTTGTGTATCGTAGTTTAGTCTATTTTCTTCGAAAAATTCTTTTAAATCATTTTCTGTATATTTAACTTCCGATTTTAATTGAGTATAAAGCTCTTTAACAGAATTTGCAACTTGTAGATCTAAAGGTAATCCCATTTCTGGTTTTATTCCTTTTTCTTCTGAAGCTTTTAAAAGCTTTATCTCAGATTCAATTGAAGTTTTTGCTAACTCTTTTGCACCTTCAACATCCCCTTTTGTCATAGCTAAGCTATTCAAAACTCTCTTTGCATACTCTACATTTGTTACCTTAATTCCATCAAATTCAAACTCTTCTTTCTCTATATAGTTATCGAACGTTTTATCTAAATCCTCTAACTTCATCTCTGATCTTGCTTTTGACATCTCTTTAGCATAGATTTCAGAACCTTTTTGAGCTTTTAATCCCTGCTCAATTTGAGCTTGAACATTTTCTAAAGGCTGACCTTGGAACATTGTATATTTATAATCTGCATAATAATCTGCAATCTCCTCTGGAGTTATCTTTACTTCTGCTCCTATCATATCAGAAACTTTTTGTAAAATTAAGTTTTCTCTAATCTCTTTTTCTAACGTCTTTGTTGTATACCCTTGACTTAAAAGCGCATTTTTGAATTGATCCTTATCTGGGAATGCTGCTTTTATTTGATTCATTTGTTCATCTACTTCTGAACCAGAAACCTTTACTTTAAGTTTATCTCCCATACCTAATAAAAGATTTCTATTTATAACCTCATTAAATGCTATTACATTCATTGTCTCTGGATCTATTGTTGGCCCTAAATATCTTTTATAATTTTCAGACATTATTGCCATAGATCTATGAGCTTCTACCATAGTAACTTTTTTTCCATTTAATTTAAAAGCCAGTTGTGAATTTGCTGAACCGCTTTTAAATGACATAGCATAACCTGCTATTAAACTAATAAAAAAGAATACTGTTACTACCCAGATAACTGGTTTCATATTTTTTCTAAACTTTCTAATTGCCATTTTTTAACCCCTCCGAAAATTTTGTAAAATATTATTTTGTATCTAATCCGTACTTTCTTATTTTCTCATAAAGAGTTGTTCTTCCAATTCCTAAAAGCTTAGAAGTTTCCTGCTTATTCCATCTTGTTTTTTGTAATGCCATAGCTATTACAACTTTTTCAACTTCATCTAAAGCATAGATCTCTTGCTCTAATATATTTTTTAAAGGTCCTACTCCGATTACAGTTTTATTTTCAACTGTATCAGATTTCATTTTAATTTCTAAAGGTAAATCCTCTACATCAATATTTCTATCGTTACATAAAATTACCATTCTTTCAATCATGTTTTTTAACTCTCTAATATTTCCAGGGTATGAATATTCCATTAAATATTTCATAGCATCTCCAGAAATTACAGGAATCTCTCTTCTTAAATCTTTTACTATTTTATTTAAGAAATAGTTTGCTAACATAGGAATATCATCTTTTCTATCTCTTAGAGGTGGAACTTCAATTGGGAAAGCTGTTAATCTATGGTATAAATCTTTTCTGAATTTACCTTTTTCAGTTTCCTCTTTTAAATCTCTATTTGTTGAAACAATAAATCTAACATCTACTCTTCTAGATTTATTTCCTCCAACTCTTCTGAACTCTCCATATTCAATAACTCTTAAAACTTTAGATTGAGCTTTTAAATCCATAGCTGAAATCTCATCTAAGAATACAGTTCCTCCATCAGCCTCTTCTAAAATTCCCTTTTTACTTGTTGTCGCTCCTAAGAAAGCTCCTCTTTCATATCCAAATAACTCTCTTTCGATTAAATCTTCTGGTAATGAAGCACAAGAGATTGTGATGTAGTTTTCTTTTCTTCTATCACTTTTCTTAAATATCTCTTTAGCAATTAACTCTTTTCCTACTCCGTTTTCTCCAGTTATTAAAACTGTTAAATCACTTTCAGCAACCTTCTCGATTAAGTTTTTAACCTCTTTAACTCTTGCAGATTGTCCAATGATTTCATTTTCATCTTCGCTATCTGAAAGTTTCTCTTCTAATTTTCTTTTCTCTTTTACAATTTCTAAGTTTCTTAAAGCTGGTATCATTATTCTGTTCATTTCTTTTACATCTACTGGTTTTAATAAGTAGTTATAAATATCAGCTTCCTTCATTTCTTGAATTAAAGCTTCGTTTTCTTCGTCTAATAATCCGATTACAACAAAGTCCTTTCCTATTCCATTTAATTTTCTTTTCGCTTCTGAGAAGTTAAACCAAGTTAAGTATTCATCTAATAATACCACATCAAAGTCACTCTCTCTTAACATATCTAACGCATCTAACAGGTTATTAAATGTAATTATTTCATAAACTTCTGACAAAGCTTTTCTTACTTGTTTTAACGTTTCTTTTCTTTCTGAAACTACTAATATCGATTTTTTCATTTTTCCTCCTATTTTCTATTTTCGTTAACAATGTATTATAATTGATATTTTGTTATTTTTCAAGACTTTTTTGAAAATTTCTGTTCTAGATTATTTCAAAGAGTTTCACTCTAAACATTAGTTCTAATTTTTAGGCTTTTTTCCTTTTTTTTACACTACCTATTTTACTATCGATTTCAAAAACAGATTATAATACATATCTATCTCTTTATCTATGTCTAAAGTAGCATATTTTTCTACCATTTTTTTATAACTTTCTTCACTTGTTACTGAAACTCCAGTTTGTGTAATTAAAAATAACAATAATGCAGTTAAAGATGAACTTAGCATTGTTCTTATTTTTTCAATCTCATCTTTATATTCATCTTTTATATGCTCTTTATTGTTTGCTAAAAACTCGCTAAAAATTATATCTCTTTTCATATATTCATCATAAGTTAAGTTTATCTCTCCGTTTTCATATATTTTTGCGAATAAAAACAGATTATATCTATCATCTCTTAAACTTAATCTTCTTCTTACTATCATTTTTAGTTTATCTTCAAAAGGTATATCTAAATCTCCAACCTCTTTTAAAAATTCTCTTCTGCTTATTACAGAGTTATCCATTATCTCCTGTAACAACTCCTCTTTACTCTTAAAATAGTAATAGAAACCTCCTTTGGCCATTTCTAAAACATTTGCTATATCCTCTATCTTCGTATTTCTTATTCCATTTGCTGCAAATAAAATTGTTGCAGTTCTTTTTATACGATCTCTTTTAGTCACAATACCACATCCTTATTTTTAATTAAATTTTAAAAATATTAAATAAATCATTAGCAGTTGCAAATATTATAAGACCAAACAACAGTAACATTCCTGCTGTATGAACTCTTTCTTCTAGCTTTTTATCAACTTTTATTCCTACTAACTCTAAAATTACAAATATTATTCTTCCACCATCTAAAGCAGGGAATGGTAATAAATTAAATATACCTACATTTACAGATAAAATAGCTAGCAACCACACCAGTATTCCAGAACTTTGACTTCTACTAGCATCTCCCACAACTTTTACTATCCCTACAGGTCCACTTATATCTTTCGCTTTTACCTTTCCTGTTAAAAGCATCTTTACTCCACCTAAAGTATCTTCAAAGACACCTACAAATATTTTTGAAGCTTGCTTCACTCCTTCAACTACTCCAAATTTTTCAAAAGTATACTCTGGAATTATCCCCATTATAGGAGCTCTTTCATCACTTACTTTTGTTAAAGGAACTTGAAGATCTAAATCTTTTCCATCTCTTTCTACAACAATATCTAAAATGTCCTTAGTTGCAGAATCTTTTGAAACGGTTTCACCTATATCACTCCATGTAACTATCTTTACACCTTCAATCTCTTTTATTACATCTTTCTCTTTTAAAACAGTTGAAGCTTTAACATCTTTTATTATACTTCCTACTACAGGATTTGTATTTTGAACTCCCTTACCTGAAGCAAATGTAACTCCTAGTATAACTAAAAATGCTAACATAAAGTTCATAAATACACCCGCAAACAAAACTGTAAATCTTGCAAGAGGGGATTTACTATTAAATCCATTTTCAACTTTACTATCTACTTCCATACCATCTATATTTACAAAACCACCAATTGGTATTATTCTCACCGAATATAATGTTCTTCCTGTGTAGTAAGAATATAGTTCTGGTCCCATTCCTATTGCAAACTCTGAAACAGGCATTCTAAAAAATCTAGCCGCTAAAAAATGTCCTAACTCATGTATAAAAATTATAACTCCTAGTAGCAGTAGCGCTATCAATATATCCATTCTTCCTCCTGTTATAAAGTTTTCATTACAAGATTATATATCTCATCTGAAATCTCTTCAATTGTTTTAAGTCTTCCATCTTCAACACATTTTATCTCTAACCAAGAATATTTTTTCGAAATTTCACAAGCATTTGAATGAGATTTTTTTAAATAATCCGCATCTTTTTCATGAATATCTTTTTTTGCTTCTCCGGTAATTTTATTTTTTCTCTGAGCCATCAATTTTTCAGCCGTCTCAGTAGGCATATTTAAAAATATAACTAAATCTGGTTTTGGAATCCCCATTTTATTATACTCTAAATCTTCTAACCAATCCAAATATGAATTTTTCTCTTTTTCATCATCTATTTTCGAAGCCTGATGAACCATATTTGACGTTGTATATCTATCTGTTACAATCACTCCACCTTCATTGTAAAAAATACCCCAATCTTTTTTGAATGACGCATATCTATCTATAGCGTACATCGTTGAAGCTGGATACGGATTAACAGCTGTTGCATCCATTCCAAATTCTCCTGCTAAATACATTTTTACCGGTGCACAAGCTGGACTTTCATAGTTAGGAAACGATATCTTTCTAATTTTTTCAATTTTCTCTGATAATCTCTCAAATAAAAGAGCTGTTTGAGTCTCTTTTCCACTTGAGTCTGTTCCCTCTATTACTATTAATTTTCCTTTTTTAATATTTTGCATAATTATTATAAACCCACTTTCTTGTTTCTTTATCTGTCTCTTTTATAACCTCTAAAGAGTCCACCTCTTTAACTTGATGTTCTTGCATAGCTCTCTCTATTATCTCATAAATTTCTAAAAACTTAATTTGTCCTTTTAAAAACAGCTCTACAGCAACTTCATTTGCTGAATTGAAAACACAAGGCATTGTTTTTCCTACTCTACCTGCTTTAAAAGCTAAGTCTACTCCTTTAAAGACATCACTATCTACTTCATCAAATGTCAACTCTTTTAATCTTTTCAAATTCAATCTCTCTAACTCAGAACTCTCCTCTCTTTTTGGATAAGTAAAAGCATATTGAATTGGTAACTTCATATCAGGAACACCAATCTGAGCTATTATTGAACTATCTTTAAATTCAACCATCGAATGAATTATACTTTGTGGATGTACTAGAACTTCAATATTATCATAATCTATATTAAATAACATATGAGCCTCAATTACCTCTAACCCTTTATTTATTAAAGTTGATGAATCTATTGTTATCTTTCTTCCCATAGACCAATTAGGATGTTTTAAAGCTTGTTCTACTGTTACCTCTTTTAAATCCTCTAATTTTTTCCCTCTAAATGTTCCACCGCTCGCAGTTATAATCAAAGTTTTTACTTCATCTTTAGAACTTCCTTGCATACTTTGGAAAAGTGCTGAATGCTCACTGTCAACAGGTATAATCTCAGCTTTCGGATATTTTTTTAAAAGGTTATTTATATATTCTCCAGCTGCAACCATTGTTTCTTTATTTGCAAGAGCTATTCTCTTCTCTTTTTTTATAGCTTCTACAGTTGCTTCAATTCCTATTGCACCACTTATTGCTGTTAAAACTATGTCTGCTTCATCTAAAGCTCCCATACTTTTTAATCCATCATCTCCAAAATAGATTACCTTTTTAGGGTACATCTCTTTCAACTCTTCAGCTTTATTTTTATCTCCAATACATATATATTTAGGGTCAAACTTCTCAATCTGCTCCTTTAACAACTCAAAATTAGAATACCCTGATATTCCTAAAACTTTAAACTCTTCATTTTTTGCTGCTATAACTTTCAAAGCGTTTGTTCCAATACTTCCCGTAGAACCTAAAATAGTTATATTTTTCATACTCTACTCCTCTTAAATTGTGTATTCTCTAAAAAAATGGTAGCTTTTTTTACAAGCTACCCTATTTTTTAAATAAGTTTTAATAAATAATATACAGTTGGAACTACAAATAGCATACTGTCAAATCTATCTAATATTCCTCCATGTTCTCCTAACAGCTTACCTGAGTCTTTAACTTTGAATTCTCTTTTAAACATAGACTCTCCTAAGTCACCTATTTGAGCTACTATACTTATTAAAAATCCAACTACTAAAACAACTGCTGTACTAACTTCAGTATCAAAAATGTTGAAATATCTATTTATTAGATAGATTGCTAACATTGTAAAAGTAATCCCACCTATAGATCCCTCTATAGATTTTTTAGGACTTATCGAACTGAATCCTTTTTTAAATATCTTTCTTCCAATACCCATTCCTACAAAATAAGCAAATGAATCACAAACCCAAACTAAAATTTGAATCGTTAAAAGCCATTTACCTCCATTAGGAAGATAATTCATCAATAATAAATGCGAAAATAATCCAGAAACATAAACTACTCCTAAAAGTGTTATCCCTATGTCTCTACTTGAATTTTCAACTTTATTTTGTAAAACCTTTTTTCCGATTAATACTATAGTGAGAATTGTTATTGGCATAAGTATCAATGTTGTATCAGTTACGTTTGAAAAATAAATAATATTTGGAACTGCCAATCCAGCTAAATAACCTAGATTTACATCAGCTTTTTTTCCACCAATTTCTGCCATTTTATAAAATTCAAATAATCCTACTAAAATAACAAAATTTACAAATAATAATAGTAAAAACCCTCCTTTTAACAATATTGTCATTAAAAGTGGTATCCCTATTAAAGCTACTAATATTCTATTCAACATCTATTTTACTCCTCCAAAACGCCTATCTCTTTTTTGATAACTTTCTATTGCTTTTATCAACTCAGCTTTATCAAAGTCTGGCCAATAAGTATCTGTTACATATATTTCAGAATAGGCTATCTGCCACAATAAAAAATTAGAAATTCTTATCTCTCCACTTGTTCTTATTAATAACTCTGGATCTGGTAATTGATTGTATAAATATTTTTCTACAGTTTCTTCTGTTATATTTTCCTCTTTATTTTCTACAATTTTTTTTATAGCATCAACTAATTCAACTCTTCCTCCATAGTTAAACGCTATATTCAAAGTTATTCCCGTATTTCCTTTCGTTGCTTCCTCTAGTTTTTTAATCTCATTTAGAAGGTCTTCACTAACTCCCTCTTTTCTTCCAGAAACTAAAAATTTTACATTATTTTTCATCAATAACTTCTTTTCATTTCTTAAATAAGTTTTAAAAAGAAACATCAATGTATCAACTTCCTCTTTAGCTCTTTTCCAATTTTCAGTAGAAAAAGCATAAACTGTCAAATACTTTACTCCTAACTCACCACAAGAAGTTAGTATTTTTCTTAGTGTATCCGCTCCAGCTTTATGTCCATATGTTCTAGGCATCCCCTTGGCTTTTGCCCAACGACCATTTCCGTCCATAATAATTGCTATGTGATTTGGTACTAATAAATTCATCTTTTATCTCCTCTCAATAAATCACTAAATTTTACCATATTTAGAACATTTTTTCCATAAAAAAAATGGCCTTTAAGTGAACAAAAGAGGTAGTTTTTATGCTACCTCTTTTTACTTATTATATAATTTATTATTTTTTATAAATCTCTCTACTTTTGAAGGAACCATACAAGCTATTGTTTTACCTTCCTTTATAGCATCTCTTACCTCTGTTGACGAAAAATTGAAAAACTTATTTTTTATATGTATAATATTTGAATTTTTCAATGTCGTTTCATATCCTTTTCTTTGAAGAATTACAACTTTCGACAACTTTAAAATCTCTTCATAATTTTTCCATTTTTGAAAATATGCACCTGAATCTTCACCAATAATTTCAAAGTACTCACAATCAGGATATAACTCCATAACTTTTAATAGCGTATCATAAGTATAACAAACCTCATCAGAAGAGATTTCAATATCTGATACCTCTATTTTTCTTTCATTTTCAAAAGCTAGTCTACACATCTCTAATCTTAATTTTCCATCTAACAACAGATTCTCTCTATGTGATGGATTTCCTACAGGAATTATCAATAATTTGTCTAATTTTAATTCTTCTAACACAAGTTTAGCTATATAAACATGTCCATTATGAATAGGATTAAAGCTCCCACCATATATGCCTACCTTCATCTATCCAATCTCCGCAATAGCTTCAATTAAACACTCTGTTGTAGTGCTATCTAATATGCTTTCTCTTGTTTTTTTATCTCTGAAAATACGAGATAATGATGATAGTAGTTCTAGATATTTTTTACTCTCTCCCTTTGGAGCTCCAACCAATATCACTATTTTTACTTTTTCATTATCTAAAGAGTTAAAGTCCACAGGCTGTTTCAATAATCCGACAGCTACAACAATATCTTTTACTGCTTCTGTTCTAGCATGAGGAATTGCAACTCCCATTCCTATTCCTGTTGTTCCGACTTTCTCTCTTTCTAAAACCTCTTCATAAAATTTATCTCTATCTAATATAAACTCACTGTTTTCAGCCATATTAAATACTAATTTTCTTAGTATTTCATCTTTTGAAACAGATTTATTGTCTAAAATGTTAATCATTTTTATATTAAAATAATTTAACACCTGTTGCCCCCTTTTAAAGTTTTATACTTTTTAAAATCTCTTTTTCTACTTCTGAATAGTTTTTAAACTTAATCTTTCTAGAGCTTTCATTTAAAACTCCAATATATTTTTTAGCATTAGTATATTCATAACTTTCTAAAACTTTTTTATACGCAACTAAAGCTAACGAATCCTCTTGAATAGTTTCTAAAGCCTCTTTTTCCTCTACATTTTCTAAAAGGTGAAGGTCATATCTTTGTTTTGTAAAATAACTTATTACCAAATATCCTAACTCATCAATCCAACCAAGAGTATTTAGAATCTCTTTCATCGATAATGCCATCAATGCTTTCATTGATGATGGGTTATCCATTAATGCTAAATTAAATAGTGTTTTCAAAAACTCCTCTTTATCTCTTAAAGCCAGTTCCTTTGCATATCTTTTAGAGAATTCTATCTCTCCTTTTACCACTAACTTAACAAGATTTTCCTTTAATTTATCCACAGATAGATTTGATAATCTTTCTATTTTCTTCTCTTTTTCTCTCTCAACTTTATTACACTCTTTTTCTAAAGTCATATTGAAAACTTCATCATTTTGACAAAACACCATTGCCGGTATTGTCAAATTCATATCTTTTCTTTTTATAACTCCTTCAGCATCAACTGTTAAATATGCTCTTTTATCAAGAATCTCTGCATTTTCAATAACTCTTGCAACTCTTTCTTGTATTTTATTTTTCATTACTTTCACCAAATCCTTCTAAACTATTATCTTCTAACATTGTGAACTCTATTTTAAGAACAAATAAATTGTCTATATTTAAGTCCTTTGGTATTTTTACCAAATCTTTTTCTGTTGTTATTATAAAATCTGCATCCATAGCTGCTGCTCTTCTTTTTATAACATCAAAGTCTTTCTCTTTAAAATCATGGTGATCCATGAAATCAACTCTTTCAATATATTCCGGATTTAAAGAGATTACTGTCTTTTCAAAATTAAGTGGGTTTGCTAATCCTGAGAAAAGTAAAACTCTTTTTCCAGCTACCCAAAATAATGGTTTTGCATTCCCTTTCACATCGCATAGTGATGTTACACCATGCTTTGCTACTGAAACTGGTTTTTTAAATTTAACTTTTAAAAATCTTTTTATTGTTTCTAATTCACTCTCTGATATCAAATCTGATTTTGTTATTATAAACTCACTAGCTCTATCTCCACCCGTTTGAAAATCTTCTCTTAAAGTTCCTTTAGGTAATAAAGCTCCCCAACCAAATGGATTAGTTGCATCAATTAGTACTATATCTCTATCTCTTTTTAATTTTCTATGTTGAAAACCATCATCTAATATAATTGTATCTACGCCAAATTTTTCAACTGCCAATTTGCAAGCTGTGTATCTATCTCTTCCAACTATAACAGGAACTTTTAAATTCAAAGCATGGATATATGGTTCATCTCCACTCTCTTTTGAACTTACTAAAATTTTCTTCCCATCACTTACTATTAGTGGATCAACCTTTCTTTTCCCTCTATATCCCCTTGATACTATCGCAACTTTCCTCTCCATTTTCAGAAGTTTCTTTGCAAAGAATTGAACTGCTGGAGTTTTCCCAGTACCTCCAACAGTTATATTTCCTATGCATAAAATATCAACATCTGGTATCTCATTTATTTTAAGATACCTTTTATCGTAAAGCCAATTTCGTATTGAGGTTATTAAAAAATATATATACGATAAAAGTCTCATTTTTTCCTCTCTTTTCTAAATTTTAACTTGAACTAATTTAGAAATTCCTATTTTTTTATTCATTGTTACTCCATATAGAGAATCTGAAGCTTTCATAGTTTCTTTGTTATGTGTTATTAAAATAAATTGAGATCTATCAGTGAATTCTTTTAACTTTCCAATTAATTTTCTGGTATTTTTTTCATCTAAAGCGGCCTCAATCTCATCTAAGAATGTGAATGGGCTTGGCTTATACATGAATATCGCCATAATGAACGCTATTGCTACCATCGATTTTTCTCCACCAGAAAGTAAAGATAGTGCTTGTCTCTTTTTATTTTTGTACTTAACAGAGATCTCAACTCCACAATTTGTAAAATCTTCTCCGTTGTGAAGTGAAAGTTGCCCCTCTGAATTGTCCAATGTTTCTACACACATCTCATTGAAATTTTTATTAATCTCTTCATACGCTTCGTAGAATTTTTCCTCTATTGTTTCATCAATCTCTTTAATTAATAGAGATAAACTTTTCTCACCCTTAACTAAATCCTCTCTTTGAAGGTCAATGAATTTATATTTATTATCTAACTCTTTAAACTCTTCAATCGAAAGAAGGTTAACTGAATCAAATCCTCTTAACTTAACCTCTAACTCTCTTACTCTTGCTCTAGAAGTTTTTATCTCCTCTTCGTTCAGTTGTTGAATCTCTACCTCTACAAGTTCTTCTAATTGAGTTAATATTTCCTCTATTTCTTTTGAAATTCTATCTTTTCTTTCTAACTCTCTATTTAAAATCTCTTTCTCTTTAAATAAAGTAGATTCAATCTCTCTAGATGATTTCATTAACTCTTTTGATTTTTCTTCTAAGATATGATCCTCTTTCTTCATCTCTTTTAGTTCTGCGTTTTCATTTTCAAATTTTATATTTTTGTTCTTTATCTCATCTATTATAGTATGAGCCTTTTCCTCTAATTTTTCAAGTTCTTTTTTAATTTCTGATAAAATTTTTGAATTTTTTTCTTTTTTATCTAAAATTTCATCTTGTTCAACTTTCTCTCTTAACTCTTCTCTTTCAATTTGAACAAATCTATCCTTACTGTTTAGATATAAAATTCTTATATCTGAGAATTGATTTTTTAGTTCATTTATCTCAGAATTTAAATTTTGAATAGATATATTTTCATTATCTAGTTCATTTTTTAATTCAGCTACTATCTTCTCTGTTATCTCTTTTTCACTTTGAGAACTCTCTACTCTTTTTGCATATTCTTTGCTATAGTTTTCCTCTTCTGCAATCTCTATAGCTACTACTCTACTCTCTTTTGCTAATTTCTCACCCTTAGATTTCAAATCGTTATACAACTCTTCAGCCAACTTAGATTGTTTTCTTAAAGAATCCTCTAGAGCATCTATTCCACCGATTTCATCTTCATATTTCTCAAGTTTATCACTCATTATAGTGACCTTTTCATTCCACTCTTTCAATTTTGATGTCATCTCTTTTATGCTATCTTCTAATGTTTTTATCTCTTTTTTTCTTTCAAAAATTTGACTAACTATAGAGTTTGTATTTTCTCCACCCGTTATTCTTCCTCTAGAACTCAGCAGTTCTCCTGAAAGTGTTACAATATTTCCACTATAACTATTACTTTTTAAAATCTTTAAAGCGATATCCGTATCTTTTACAACCAAGATATTTCCTAGCAACATATCTAGTACTTTAGAATATTTTTTTTCAGCTGAAACCAAATCACTTGCTCTTCCAATAACTCCATCTAGTTTAGGAATATCTTTAACTCCTCCAACTTTTATTGTATCTAGTGCTAAGAACGATGCTCTTCCAGCTTTTTTCTCTTTCAATACCTCAATACCT
Organism: Cetobacterium sp. ZWU0022; assembly: GCF_000800875.1. NCBI lineage: Bacteria > Fusobacteriati > Fusobacteriota > Fusobacteriia > Fusobacteriales > Fusobacteriaceae > Cetobacterium > Cetobacterium sp. ZWU0022. The sequence goes on along the minus strand of NZ_JRJZ01000154.1, from coordinate 14,570 downwards.
TTTTTAGCAACCTCACTACTAGTAACAACTATATCTTGTAAATTTCCTGGAATAGCTGCTTCAATTGCCTTTTGATAATCTTCTGGAACTGTTATTAGAGATATTACAGCTCCCTCTACTCCTGCTATTTTAGCATTTAAAACCTCTTTAACCCCTTTATAGAATCCTTCGTTACTCTCTTGAACTCTGTAAAGACCCCCAAGTCTTGCTGAGGCTCTTTTCTCTTCAAATTCAGCATTTCTTATAAGTTCAGCAGCTTTATTCATATCACGACTTAACTCACTTATCTCTTGCTCTAACTTAATCTGTCTCTCTTCTGTTTCTTTTAACTCTTTTATTTTTAAATCTCTATTTTTTAAAGCTTTCTCTAGTTCAGCTGAATTTTCATCAATCTTTTTCTGGAATCCCTCTTGCTCATCTTTTAAAGAGTTAATTTTGAATTCGCTTCCCTTCATTCTTCTTGTTGAACTCTCTATCTCATTTAATAGCTTCAGTTTTTCAACTTCTAAATCCATTATTTTTCTCTTTTTTAGCTCAACACTTATCTCTTTATCTTTTTTACTATTCTCTTTTTCTTCAATCGCTCTTTCAAACTCTCTATTTTTTCCTTCGATTTCAAGAACTCTCTCTTTTACTCTCTCTTTTTCCTCTTCTAACTTTTGAGCTATCTCTTTTTTTGATAAAATTGTTTTCTCAATCGACAACAACTCCTCTTCTTTTTGCTTTAGCTCTCTTGTATAAGATGTACTTCTTTCTCTTACTCTTATCTCCTCTTTTTCAAGAGTTTCTATCTCTGATTTTAAAGATGTATTGCTCTCTGAGAAATTCTCTATTTTTTCATATAACTCTTTTCTTCTTGCCTCGATACTATTTAGTTCTATTTCAGATCTCTTCAACTCTTCATCTAAAGTTACTGTTATACTTTGAAGTCTTTCCTGCTCTTTCTCTCCAGATTTTATTATTGTTTCTTTCGAGTTCAAATCAAATGTTAAAACTCCTTTTTGAAGAGTATTTTTTTCATCTTTTATCTCTAAATATTCAACTGCTTTTTTAGATTGCTTTTCAACTCTACTTCTATTCTCTCCAATTTCAGTTAAAACTAACTCTATTTTTTCAAGTTCATTTTGAACTTTCTCCAATCTTTTTTCAGCTTCTAATTTTTTATATTGGAATTTTTTTACTCCAGCAGCCTCTTCTATTATACTTTTTATCTCTTTATTCGAAGATGATATTATTCTTTCAACCTTACCTTGTCCTATTACAGAGTAAGCACTCTTTCCAACTCCAGTATCTAAGAATAACTCTCCAATATCTTTAAGTCTAACCTTTTTATCGTTTATTAAATAGTCGTTATCTCCATTTTGAGACATCTTTCTTGTTATCTTTATGTTCTCGGCTTCTATTGGGAAGAAATTATCTCTATTATCTATAAAAAGTGATACTTCAGCATAACTAGCAGGCTTCTTTCCCTCTCCACCCGAGAATATGATATCCTTACTCTCTTTGGCTCTTATATTCTTATATGATTGTTCTCCTAAAACCCATAATATTCCATCTAATATATTTGATTTTCCACTTCCGTTAGGTCCAACAATCGATGTGATCCCGCCATCAAAATCGATTCTTATTCTTTCTCCGAAAGATTTAAATCCATAAATCTCTACACCTTTTAAGTACATTTTATCTCCCTAATAACTTCTTTTATCTTAAAAAAAGCTAACCCTTAGGTTAGCCTCTATTTAATATTTTATCAATTCCACCTTTTAAAGCTTCTAAAGCCTTTGCTCTGTGGCTAATTTGATTTTTTATCTCAGGCATCTCTGCAAATGTTTTATCATACTCTGGTAAATAGAAGTGAGGGTCATAACCAAATCCTTCTGCTCCTCTTGCCTCATCTACTATTACTCCCTCAATCTCACCTCTGAAAGAGTGAGACTCTCCATTTGGCATTCCTAAGGTAATAACTGTTACGAATTTAGCTTTTCTATTCTCTATACCTTTCAGATTTTCTATAAGCTTTTTATTGTTAGCGGCATCATTTCCATCCTCACCAGCATATCTAGCAGAATAAACTCCTGGCTCGCCATTTAAAGCTTCTACACAAAGTCCTGAGTCATCTGAAATTGTAATCATATTTGTAAACTTTGCAATCTCTAAAGCCTTTTTCTTTGAGTTTTCTTCAAAAGTATCTCCATCTTCTATAACCTCAGGAATCTCGATTCCATCTTTTATAGAAAGTATCTCAAAATTAGAGTTACTTAAAATTTTAGACATTTCATCTATCTTTTTTTTATTTCCTGTGGCTAAAAATATCTTCATTACTTTGAAAACTCCTCCTCTATCTCTTTTCTTTGAATATCTATTAACTCATAGATACCTTTTTCAGCTAAATCTAACATAGCGTTTAACTCTTTTCTCGAGAATGTTGACTCCTCTCCAGTTCCTTGAATCTCAACAAACTCTCCTTTATCGTTCATAATAACGTTCATATCTACTTCAGCTTCTGAATCCTCAGTATACATTAAATCTAAAATAGGAGTTCCTTTTACCATTCCTACTGAAACAGCTGCTAAGTTAGAAACGATTGGGTTCTCTTTTAAAGTTCCAGCTTCCATAAGTCTTCTCATAGCCATTTCTAAAGCTATAAATCCACCTGTTATAGAAGTAGTTCTTGTTCCACCATCGGCTTGAATAACATCACAGTCAATAGTGATTGTTCTTTCTCCTAATTTCTCTAAATCTATACAAGCTCTTAAAGCTCTTCCTATAAGTCTTTGAATCTCCATAGTTCTTCCACCAAGTTTACCTTTAGCAGCTTCTCTTTGATTTCTCTCTCCAGTTGCTCTTGGTAACATTGAGTATTCAGCTGTTATCCATCCTTTTCCTTGATTTCTTAGGAATGGAGGTACTTTATCTACAACTGTTGCTGTACATATTACCTTTGTATTTCCCATCTCTATTAATACACAACCTTCTGCATACATTGTGTAATTTCTCGTTATTTTTACTGCTCTTTTTTCATCTGTTTGTCTTCCATCTAATCTTATCATCATCTCTTCCTTTCTACACATACTGCTCTAACTCTTCAAGTTTTTGAGCTTCAATTAAATCCACTATCTCTATTGGTTCTATCTTCCCAAATTGAATTTCGTAAAGTTTTCTGTATATTCCATTATTTTGTAGTAATTCTTGGTGGTTTCCAACCTCTTTTATCTCTCCATTTTCCATAACAACAATCTTATCAGCATTTATTATTGTTGAAAGTCTATGGGCTATAACAAAAGTTGTTCTTCCCTTCATCAATTTATCTAAAGCATCTTGTACCAATCTTTCTGATTCTGTATCTAGAGCTGAAGTTGCTTCATCTAATATCATTATACTTGGGTTTTGAACTAAGGCTCTAGCTATTGCTATTCTTTGCTTTTGTCCTCCAGAAAGAAGTACTCCTCTTTCTCCAACCTCTGTATTAAATTGATTTGGTAGTTCCATTATAAAGTTATAAGCATTTGCCATCTTAGCAGCTTTCATTATCTCTTCCTCTGTAACGTTATCTTTTCCAAATCCTATATTTTCACCTATAGTTCCACTGAATAGGAAAGTTTCTTGAGGAACTATCCCTATGTGGTTTCTATATTTTTGTAATGACATCTCTCTTATATCTGTTCCATTAATTTTAATGCTTCCCGAAGTTATATCGTAATATCTTGGAAGTAAGTTTACCAGAGTGGTCTTTCCACTTCCACTCTTTCCAACTAAAGCTACAACCTCTCCAGCTTTAACATTCAATGTAAAGTTTTTTAGAACCTTCTCGTCACCGTCATCATATTTAAAATCAACATTATTAAACTTGATATTCTCTATGATTTCTGGAACCTCTTTTGGAGCATCACCTATATGATCAACTTCTAAATTAACATCTAAAATCTCAATAACTCTGTCCGCTGATGGAAGAGCTTCCTGCAATTCACTATTTCTTTTAATTAAAGTTTTTAATGGTTGTTGCATAAGTCCGATTGCTGTTATAAATGATATTAAATCTCCAGGAGTCATAGTTTGAGCAACTATTATTTGGTATCCTCCATAAGCTGCAACTAGCAGTATCATTATTGTTGATAGCACCTCATTTATAGGTGAAACCTTTGCTTTTATCTTTGTGGCCTTATATATCTTATCAAACTCGTCTTGAGTTACACCTCTATAGTTGTCTATCATCTTTTCACTTCTGTTAAATCCTTTTATAACAGAGATTCCTGATAATGATTCTTGCACAAAAGCAGTCACATCTCCAACTGTATCTTGTCTAACTCTTCCTGATTTCCTAATCTTTTTAGTATATTTTTTTACTAGCGATAAGATTGCTGGTAAAACTGTCAGGGATATTAAAGCTAAAATGAAATCAACTTGGAACATTCTAACTAAAAGAGCTAAAACTGTTACAAACTCTTTTAACATATCAAATAACATAAATCCAATTCTTCCTAAAGTAGTTGAGTCTCCTGAAAGTCTGGCCATTAAGTCCCCAAGTTTATTTTGTTTGAAATAAGCCAAAGGTAAATTTTGTAGATGTGAAAACACATCTATTTTTATATCTCTTCTTATTTTTTCTGTAATATATCCCGAATAGATATCCGAAAAATAGTTTGTAACAACCTTCAAAATTGTTGAAACGAATATTGCTCCAATTACAATTGACATCATTTTTGAATTCTTTGCAACAAGAACATCATCTATTAGATATTTACTTAGCCAAGCTGGTACAGCACTCATTAAAGATGTCACTGTAGATAGTGTTATTACACCTAACATAGCCATTTTGTATTTTAAACTGTATTTTAAAAAAGTTTTTAAAGATTTATTTTTAAAAAACCCCATTATTTTCGAATCTATTTTATTAACTTTTTCCATTTTATTTTCCTTTCAATAAAAATTCAGCATACCTTTTTGTAATGTCTGTACCTGAAAGTTTTTCTCTTATTCTCTCTATATCTTTTTGAACAGAGTCCAAATCTTTTAAAATTATTTTCATACTCTTTTCTATTTCATCAGCATTACATTCTTTTTGAAGTAGCTCTGGAAAAACTTCCTCGTTCAACGTCAAATTTGGCAGAGATACAAATCCAACATTCAGAATATATTTAGCTATAAAATAGTTTATAAAATTGGTTTTATAAACAACAATCGTTGGTATTCCTAGTAATGCCAACTCTAAAGTTACTGTTCCTGATGCTGCTATCGCAATTTTACTTTTTCCCACTGCTGCTGCTAAGCTTAAATCATAACTAATTTCTAGATTACTATATTTTGTTAAATCTTCATCTATCCATTTCAGATGATCTTTCGAAGATAGTTTTAAAAGATAACTTTCGTTTTTATTTCTTTTTACAATTTCTAAGAAATCTGGTATTAAAGATTTTATCTCCTGTTTTCTACTTCCAGGTAATAAAAGAATACTCTTATTTTCTCTTTCTATGTTTTTATATCTCTCTGTAAAAGGATTTCCATAATATATAGCATCTACGCCATGACTCTTATAAAAATCAACTTCCCAAGGAAATATAACCATTATATGATCTGCTAATTTTAGCTTTTCAATTCTCTTCTCTCCCCAAATCCAAAGTTTTGGTGGAATATAATAGAATACTTCGATGTCTTCAATCTCTTTTTTTAGCATCTCTAAAAACTTCAGATTAAATCCTCCATAATCTACCATTATAACTTTTTTTATCTGTTCTTTTTTTATAAACTCCAGATATTCTATTGCTTTATTTTTTAAATAACTATATTTTTTTATAGCTTCTGTAAATCCCATAATTGCAAGTTCATCTATATCTTGGATAATATTTACACCTGCATTTTTAGAGTGTTTTCCTGCAACTCCATAAAATTCAACATTTTTATCTAACTCTTTAGCCTCTTTAACTAAATAGGATAGGTGTAAATCTCCTGATACCTCTCCTGTTGAAACAAATATTTTCATATTTTCACTCCAATAATAAAGATATTATTTTTATCTGCTAACTCAATACACTCTTTCATATCTAAGAATAACATCTTATTAGCTTCTGCTACTATCCCTTTAGCTTTTATCTTAACAGCTCTTTTTACTGTTTCAATTCCTACAGCAGGAATATCTACTCTCATATCTTGTTGAGGTCTTGCCATTTTTATTATAACACAATCCTCACCTGCATACTCACCTGCTCTATCTATTGTTTTATCTGTTCCCTCTATCCCCTCTAAAGCAACAACAGAGGACTCTTTACAAACAACAGTTTGTCCTGCATCAACTTCACTCAATGCTTTTGCAGCTTCTGCTCCTATTTTTATTGTTTTTTTATCCTCTAAATTAGGTTTATTCTTTGTATAACATTTTTCTTTAAACATCATATCACCTAAAAGATGATTTTGAGGTAAAACTTTTATTTTATTTAATCTTAAAAAAGAGATTACACCAAAAAGAAGTGTTTCATCTTTTCTATCCGGTAGCTTTTCCATCAATCCTTCACCAAAAGAATCCAATTTCATCTCTTGGAATAAAATTGATTTTTCAACTTTACCAAGCATAACTACCTCTTTAATATCGTTCAACAGTAAAAATTTTGTGATTTTTCCAATCTCTCCAATATTAAAGGCTCTATAATTTTTATGAGATTTAATCTCTTCCTCAATAGTTTCAAATAAACCGATTAAATATACCTCTATCCCTTTAGCCTCAGCTTCTCTAAGGAAATATAGAGGTAACTTACCGTTACCCACTATTATTCCAACTTTTTTCATTATCTTGTAATCCCCCTATTACTTTCTTTTATGAATTCTACAAGATATTTTATATTCTTATCCTCTGGGAACTCAGCTTCTAATTCAGCTAAAGCGTCCTTCAGTGGATTTCCATTTCTAAATATTATTCTGTAAGCTTTTTTCAGATTTGAACGATCCTCTTCTGTGAACCCTTTTCTTCTAAGACCTACTGTATTTAATCCTCTAATTACAGCTTTGTTTCCTTCAGCCATAACAAACGGGCATATATCTTGGTTTATTGCACTTCCTCCACCAGTCATAGAATATGATCCTACTCTACAGAATTGATGAACTGGTGTTAAACCACCTATTATCGCAAAATCATCCACTGTTACGTGACCAGCTAAAGTAACTCCATTAGCTAGTATACAATTACTTCCAACAATAACATCATGAGCAACATGAACATAAGCCATCAATAAGTTATTACTTCCAACTCTCGTTTCCCATCTGTCATCTGTTCCTCTGTGAATTGTTACAAACTCTCTAATACTATTATTATCTCCAATTATAGTTTTAGTCGGCTCTCCTTTATATTTTAAATCTTGTGAAGCCTTTCCTATTGAAACAAAAGAGTAAATTGTATTGTTCTCTCCTATCTCTGTTATTCCTTCAACTACAACGTGAGATTGTAATACTGTGTTCTTTCCTATCTTTACGTCTTTCCCCACTATACAGAAAGGACCTATCTTAACTCCAGGTTCCAGTATCGCTCCATCCTCAACTATAGCAGTGCTATGTATTTCAGCCACTATTTTTTCACCCTACTCTCTATTTATCCATTATAGTAAATGTAAACGATGCTTCTGTTACAACTTTTCCATCTACTTTTGCTACTCCTGTAGCCTTTACTATATTTCTTCTTAATTTATCTACTTGCACTTCATATATTAATTGGTCTCCTGGTCTAACTGGAGCCTTAAATTTTACTCCTTCTATAGCCGCAAAATAAGGAACCTTTGATCCTGAATCATCAAGTATTAAAACTCCTAAACATTGAGCCATTCCTTCAACGATTAAAACACCTGGCATAATTGGATGTCCTGGGAAGTGACCGTTAAAAAACTCCTCATTTACTGTTACGTTTTTTAATCCTCTTATTTTTTGTCCTTCTACATCCATCTCTAAAATTCTATCAACTAATAAAAACGGATATCTGTGTGGTATTCTCTTCATTATCTCCATAACATCTAACATATTTCTTCCTCCTGCTTTTTAAGTAATTTTGCAAATTCTATATCTAAAGCATGTCCTGCTTTGATAGCTATTATGTGTCCTTTTATCGGTTTATTTAAAACCTTTAAATCTCCAATTAAATCTAATATTTTATGTCTTACGAATTCATCGTCATATCTTAATCCACTTGGATTTAAAACTCCATCTTTTTTTACAACAATTGCATTATCTAAAGTTCCACCTAAAGCTAAATTATTTTTCTTTAAATAATCAATCTCATAATCAAATCCAAAAGTTCTAGCGTTTGATATCTCTGCTTTATAAGTTTCCATATCTAAAACAACTTCTAGCATTTGACTTTTCAAAAATGTGTGATCAAACTTTATTGTGTAGGTAACTTTATATCCATCAAAAGGTAAGGCTACAATATGTTTATCTCCAACCGTTAAGCTTATAGGAGATTTTATTACAATCGCTTCTATATCCTCATCTAACTCTTTTACTCCAACGCTTTCAATAACTTCTATAAAAACTTTTGCACTTCCATCACCTATAGGTAACTCATTACCATCTAACTCAACAACTAAATCTGTTATTTCCGCTATATAAAGTGCAGATAAAAAATGTTCTATTGTATAAACTGCTGCTCCAAACTCATTTTTCAGATTCGTTCCTCTTGTTAAATCAAAAGTATTTTCTAAGGACATCGATATAATGTTTTTTCCCTCTTCTAAATCAACTCTTTTAAAAACTATTCCACCATTCTGAGCTGGAATTAATCTCATTTTTATCTCTTCGCCTTTGTGAAGTCCAATTCCATTATATTGAACCTCTTTATTCAAAGTTTTTCTTTTCATAAAATTCTCTCCTTTGAATTATGCCTTAGTTAAAAATTTCGTAGCTAAAACTAAAGCTATATCTTTTTTCCCATCTACAAATTGAACTCCTATTTTTTTCTCCGATATCTCTACCACTTTTCCTAGTCCAAACTTTGTATGTATAACTTTTTCTCCCATTTTAAATGGTGAGTTTGCAATGTCTTTCATTTTTTTCAAGTCACTTGCATCTATAATATTTTTAAATCCTGTTACTTTTTTTGTTTCAGTTGAAATTCTTGATTTAGGTAGAAGCTCCTCTGCTCTTCTCTCCTCTTCTACAACCTCTCTAGGTAACTCATCTATAAATCTAGATTTTATCTTTCCTAGAAATTCACCATAAACAAATCTACTTTTAGCATAACTCATATATAGCTTCTCTTCAGCTCTTGTTATTGCTACATAACAAAGTCTTCTCTCCTCTTCTAACTCTTCAGGATTGAAAAGAATTTTTTTAGATCCTGGGAATATGTCATCCTCTACTCCTGTTAAAAATACAACCGGAAACTCTAATCCTTTCGAATTATGAATAGTCATAAGTTTTACATAATCTACATCAGTATCTAAATCATCTGTTGCACTTACTAAAGATATATTTTCTAAATACTCTCTCAAAGTTAAAAAATCAACAGTTTTTTCTAATTCTACAATTGAGTTCTTTAACTCTTCAACGTTCTCAACTCTTCCTTCAGCTTCTGCCCCATAGTTTGAGTTTAGGTATGAAAAATATCCTACTCTTCTAATTAACTCATCAAAAACTTCACTTACAGATCCATCGTTTGTTAGCTCAATCAAATCTGTCAATGTTGTATAAAGTTCATCTAAGGCAATTCTTACTCCAGCCGTTAACCCAGGAATATCATTTGCTTTTCCAAGAGCTTCAAACATTGATATTGAACTCTCATTTGCAAAATCTCTAATTTTCTCTATACTTTTATCTCCAATTTTTCTTTTAGGAACATTTATTATTCTATTTAGATTGATTGTATCCTGAGGATTATTTATAACCGTTAAGTAAGCAACAATATCTTTTATCTCTGCTCTTTGGTAGAATTGCATTCCTCCAAAAACTTTATATGGAATATTATATTTTAATAATCCCTCTTCAAAAAGTCTTGATTGTGCATTTGTTCTATAAAGAACTGTAAACTCTTTATATGCTTTACCAAGATTTTTTCTTTTTACAATCTCTTCAATTACATAGTTAACTTCCGCTCTTCCATCTAAGCACTCTTTAACTGTTATAAGTTCACCTTGAGGTTTTTTAGTCCAAAGATTTTTATCCTTTGAAGTTTTATTGTTTTTTATAACTTCGTTTGCAGCCGTTAAAATAGCTGATGTTGAACGATAGTTTTCCTCTAGTTTCACAACTAAAGCATCCTTGTAGTCTTTTTCAAAATCTAAAATATTTTTTATATTAGCTCCTCTAAAACCATATATACTTTGATTTTCGTCTCCTACTACACAGATGTTTCTGTATTTAGCCGATATTTTTGTTATTATATTATATTGAATGTTATTTGTATCTTGATACTCATCTACCATAACATACTGGAATTTCTCTTGTAATTTTTCTAAAACTTCAGGTATATCTAGCAATCTATGTAGGTTAACTAATATATCTGAAAAATCCATTCCGTTATTTTCTTTTAAAACCACATTATATCTTCTGTAACACTCTAAAATAATTTTATAATTATTATCAAATCTATTTTCTTTTTCATAATCAGCTACGCTTACACTATTTTCTTTTAATTTTGAAATTATTGATACGACAGCTCCCTCTGTTAAAGATTTATCTGTTACTACAAGCTCTTTCATTATAGCTCTAACAACTCTTTTCTGGTCATCCGTATCATATATTGTAAAATTAGCTCCATAACCTAATTTGTCTCCATAAACTCTCAATAGTCTTACACCAAACGAGTGGAATGTCGATATCATGGCTTTATGAGCATCATCACCTATTAGCAACTCAACTCTTTCTCTCATCTCTTTAGCCGCCTTATTTGTAAACGTTACAGCTAAAATTTTATAAGGTGAAATCCCTTTTTCATTTATCATATGAGCTATTCTGTAAGTTATAGTTCTTGTTTTTCCAGAACCCGCTCCTGCTAATATTAGTAGTGGTCCTTCTATTTTCTGAGCTGCAGCCCTTTGTTTTTCATTTAATTTATCTAATATACTCATATTTTCTCCTTTGAAATTATACCATATAATTATATTACTATTCAAATAAAATACCCGATTTTCCAATAGTTTTTTTGGATTTTATCGGGTATCATAGTTCATTATTTTCTATTCAAGTTCCTCTTTTGATCTCTCCGAGAAAAACTTCATTAAATTTACTAAAATATAGTAGCAAGTAACAATAAACATGCTATATTTTAGTGTAGCTAATATCAATACTACAAACGGTAACATCAGTTTTTTAGGAACAAATCCAAACACTTTATCAGGTGTTTTAAATGGAATTGTACTAACCATTAATATCGCAGCTAATAAAGTTAACCCTACAAATGCTTCTACTGAGAATAAATTCATTCCAAAGCTCTCTTTCATTGCCTCAACAAATAAAAGATATGAACAAACTACCGATGCTCCTGACGGAATAGGCATTCCACTAAAGTCATCTTTTTCACTTGAAGCTGTTGTTACTATGTTAAACTTTACTAATCTCATAACTCCACATAACGCATATATAAACGATATTGGAACTACAAACGATCTTATGCTATTTAATCCTAAAGCATTAAGACGTGAATAAACTAATATTGCCGGTGCTAATCCAAAAGTTATTGCATCACAGAAAGAGTCAAACTCTTTTCCGAATTCACTAAATGCATCTAATTTTCTTGCTGTTTTTCCATCTAATCCATCGCAAACCATACCTAATATTATAAACCAGATAGCTTTTGAATAATCCCCCGCTATGGAAGCTGTGATACTTAGATATCCTAAAAACATATTCGCTGCTGTAATTGCATTAGGTGCAATATACTTTCTTTCTACCATTTTTAATCATCTCCCTATTTTTACAAATCTATTTGATTTTATCATAAATATGGGATAAAATCAACTTATCTATGTTTTTCAAAATATTTAAGTGAAAGAGAGAATTTATGAATAAAAACTATTTTTTCAACCTTTTCAATGGCGAGGACGAGTTTGTAATAGCCTCTGTTTTTGAGGATATATCTCTATGTCTAGACATCGATTATCCAGTTTATGGAAGAACCTTTCTTCCACCTCAAATTGCTAGCAAACTTTGTGAATTTTGTAGCTCTATTGGTCTTCAAATTAAAAGTTTTGGTTTAACCGAAAACAGCGAAAAAAAATTAATTGTATTTGCTCCTAAAGAGTTTGATGTCAGCACATTAGAACCACCGATTACTTATTTTAAAATTGATGCAAATAACAAATTTAAAAACTTACAACATAAAGATTTTTTAGGCTCTATTATGAGCCTTGGTCTAAGAAGAGAAACTTTAGGAGATATCTTAGTTAAAGATAATATAGGTTATTGCGTCGCTCTAACAGATATTTATAACATCATAGTTAGCTCTTTAGAAGGAATTAATACAATCCCTATAAAAATCAAGGAATTTTCAATCTCTGAAATTCCAGAACCTGAATTTAAAGAGTTTACAGATACCATTCCATCTTTTAGATTGGATTCTATAATTGCATGCATCGGCAACTTTTCAAGAAACATCAGTGTAAATCTCATCGAAAGTGGAGATGTTCTTGTCAACTACTCTGTCGAAAAGAGTAAAAGTAAAAATATTGAAATCGGTTCTGTTATAACTATCAGAAAAAAAGGAAAGTTTATCTTAGAGCAAAATCTAGGGGAAAACAAAAAAGGAAAATTTAAAATTCTAATCAAACAATATATTTAGGAGGAGAAATGAAAACTGTTAAAACTATAGATGCAGTCGGTATGATACTATGCCATGATATAACAAAAATTGTTCCTGGAGAGTTTAAAGGTGTTGCTTTTAAAAAAGGACATATCATCACTGAAGAGGATGTACCTGAACTTTTAAAATTAGGGAAAGATAATCTTTTCGTTTGGGAACATATAGAAGGAACACTTCACGAAAATGATGCCGCTATAAGAATTAAAGAGCACACTGCTGGATGTGGTTTAGATTTCTCTACTATAAAAGAGGGAAAGATAGATTTTTTAGCTGCTGAAAATGGACTTTTAAAAGTTGATGTTGATGAACTTCTAAAAATTAATTCTCTTAGAGAGATTGTAATTGCAACTCTACATAATAATACTCCTGTAAAAAAGGGAACTAAAGTTGCTGGAACAAGAGTTATTCCTCTGGTTATCAACGAAGAAAAGATTTTAGAAATGGAAAAAATCTCAAAAAAAGAGATTATAAAGGTTTTACCTATAAAACCAAAAAAGGTTGCTATAATTACAACTGGTAACGAAGTTTTTTATGGAAGAATTCAAGATAAATTTGGACCAATTTTAACAAAAAAAGTTAACGAATATGGATGCGAAGTTGTCTATCATACATTCTCATCTGATGATAAAGAGATGATAAAAGAGAAAATTGCTGAGGCTTTAAAATCTGAAGCAGAGGTCATTCTTTGTACTGGTGGAATGTCTGTTGATCCAGACGATAGAACACCTCTTGCTATAAGAGAGATGGGTGGTGAATTAATAACTTATGGTTCACCAGTTCTTCCAGGAGCTATGCTTCTTCTAGCTTACCACGGTGAAAAAGCAATTCTTGGACTTCCAGGTTGTGTTATGCACTCTAAAAGAACGGCATTTGATTTAGTTCTTCCTAGAATTTTAACAGATGAAAAACTTACTTTTGAAGATATCGCAAAATATGGACATGGTGGTCTTTGCTTAGACTGTCCGATATGTACATACCCTCATTGTTCATTTGGAAAATAACTTTTTTACATTTCAAAAATAAAAAGAGCTTTAGAAGTTGACTAGACTCTAAAGCTCTTTTTATTTTTGAATTATACAATACTCTCTTCACACATTACCTTAGCTTGTTTTAATAATAGTTCTGTTGTATCCTCTGTGTCTGCTGGAGGATAACCAAACTTTCTAAGAAGTCTTCTGATAGATGTTCTCATCTTAGCTTGTATGCTCTCTTTATCATACCAATCTATAGTCATATTTTTTCTAATAGTCTCTGTCAGCTCTTTTGTTATCTGTACCAGTATATCATCACCTAACATCTCTTTTACTTTTTCATCACGAGTTAAAGCATCATAGAAAGCTACCTCATCCTCAGTTAAACCAAGTGAGTCACCCTCTTTATGAGTTTCCATAAACTCCTTAGCCATCTTTAGCAGTTCTTCCATTATCTCTAAACTTGTTAAAGCCTTATTTCTATATGAGCTCATAGCCTTTTGAAGTCTTTGTGAGAACTTTTCAGCTACCACCAGATTTCTTCTGCTAGAGTATTTAATCTTACCCTCTATTAGTTTTCTTAACATCTCAACAGCTAAATTTTTATATTTTATCTTCTCAACCTCTTTTAAAAATTGATCTGAAAGAATAGATATATCCGCATTATCTAATCCTAATTCAGAATAAACATCTATAACCTCTTCAGATATAATTGTTTTAGACATAAGTGCTGCTATTCTTTCATTTATCTGAGCCTGAGTTAGTTTCTTAGGATTATCTCCTTTATCCTCAGTTTCTAACTTAATAACACTAGCTTTAACAGCTTTAAA